>CALNCC010000049.1 GCA_937875275.1 uncultured Dysgonomonas sp.
GCCGGAGAGTAACCATTTGCTCGTCGCAACGGCTCACGACGTGCTTGAGGACTGGGCCATTCTCCAATGGATCGAAGAACAGCATCTTGCCGAGGCTGAACAGTATCTCGCTGCCTTCGAAGTTGCGACTAACGGCAAGCGTCCCCATGAATACCATGATGAGGATGGCAAATAAGTCGTCGAAGATAAGTATACCGAAAACAACCTCGGTAAATTTTTTGCCCTTGTAGCGAGGATCGTCAAACGCTTTCACGATGATAGTCGTAGAAGACAGACACAGCATACAGCCCAAGAAGAAGCTGTTCCATACCCCCCATCCCATCAGCTCGCCAAGGAAGAATCCGGAGACACCAAGCCCCATGATGATGACAAGCAAGGTGATAAAACCCGTTTTTCCATTACTTATCAGCTTCTTAAAACTGAAATCCAGCCCCATAGCGAAAAGAAGAAATATAACCCCGATCTCGCCCCACACATTAATGTTTGCACCGTCTCCGATGGTAGGAAAAAAACTGAAGTGCGGCCCGGCAATGAATCCCGCAACGATATACCCCAACACCACCGGCTGTTTCAACCACTTAAAGATGATGGTTACTATCCCTGCTACGATCAGAAGAAAGGCGAGGTCGGTTATAATCGGTGGAAGATGCGTCATAAGTTATATCTCAATCTAAATTCTTTTAAAAAAATCGGTCTGCTCCGAGTAAGGCAGTGTTTTCTTCAGGACAAATGCTGTCGTCATACGAAGAAAACAAAACTGAAAGAAAGGAGTCTTTTATCAGTCAAAAAGAAAACAAGTTTTACAAAAATAGTTTAAATAGATAAAATCTGAAAATAAAAATAGCTACTTGTCAGTAATTATTCCACTTTTTAAGGAATTTGATTTTAGAGAATAAAATAGCTATTCCTATATCCACCCCTTTAAGTTTAGTCAACTAAGCGATAAAAAGAAAAGTGCCGTAGAATCTGTCGCATATCAAAAAGCCATCCCCTACCCCATTCATATTACAAAAGAACACAAAATAAAGAGAAACACAACACATAATGATATTTAAAATAAATATTACGGTACATTATGATACAAAATAAAATATTTTACATTATTTTTGACAAAAAAAAGACCACATGACAAGCAATCTGTTTAGAAAAAAATCAATCACGCAATCCTTAGAGCACGACAGCGCTGACGCAAACGGACTTCGCAGAAGTCTTGGCGCAGCAAATCTCGTCGGCTTAGGCATCGGAGCCATCATCGGCACGGGCATCTTCGTCCTCACCGGCGTTGCCGCCGCCAATTACGCAGGGCCGGCACTGACTATTTCGTTCGTCATCTCAGCATTGGGCTGTCTGTTTGCCGGATTGTGCTACGCCGAATTTGCATCCATGATTCCCGTAGCAGGCAGTGCATACGCATACAGTTACTCGACGTTGGGCGAGTTCATCGCATGGTTTATAGGGTGGGATCTCATCCTCGAATATCTCTTCGCCGCCGGCACGGTTGCCGTAGGATGGTCGGGATACGTTTCCAGTTTCTTCGAAGGCATAGGAATACACATCCCCTACTCCATTTCGCAATCCCCATTCGGATTTTCGACCCAAGAGGGATGGTATATGACAGGCAGTATCATCAATTTCCCCGCCATATTCATCATCTCTCTGATGACCGTTCTCCTCGTGCTCGGCATAAAACAATCAGCGACACTCAACAATATCATTGTCTTCATCAAGGTTGCCGTCATACTGCTGTTCATCGGCTTCGGCATTTCATATATATCTGTCGACAACTGGGTTCCCTACATACCCGAAGAAACCTCGCCGGGGCACTTCGGCATTTCGGGCATCCTGCGCGGAGCCGGAGTCATCTTCTTTGCATACATCGGATTCGATGCCGTATCTACCGTTGCCCAGGAAGCCAAAAATCCGCAGAAAGACATGCCAAAAGGAATATTGTTTTCACTGCTCATATGTACCATACTATACATTGCCGTTACCGCCATACTTACAGGCATGGTGCATTATTCCGAGCTCGACCATCCGGCTCCTATCGCCTATGCTATCGACAAAGTAGGTGGCGGACTGCAATGGCTTTCTCCATTTGTTAAAATAGGAGCTATCGCCGGACTAAGCTCGGTCGTATTGGTTATGATGCTCGGTCAGTCCCGCATCTTCTATTCGATGTCGAGAGACGGCCTGTTGCCCAAACTATTCTCGGGAGTGCACAAACAATACGGCACACCTTACAAGTCGACCATACTCACAGGGTCAGTCTCGGCGTTAGTGGCAGGATTGTTGCCGATCAACATATTAGGAGAGCTTGTATCCATCGGCACGCTGATGGCATTCGTCATCGTCTGCGTATCCATCATCGTACTGCGCAAAACAAATCCGGGCATCAACCGCCCTTTCAGAACGCCATGGGTTCCCTTGGTGCCTCTGCTGGGAGCTGGAATATGCCTCGTGCAAATGATTTCCCTCCCTTGGGACACATGGTTGCGCCTCATCGTATGGATGGCAATCGGATTTGTTATCTATTTTACTTACGGAATCAAACACAGTAAGCTGAATATAAAATAACAGGCAACAAGACCATTATCATCAAACACACTATCTGACCCGATATCACAAAACGAGTTTTTTCGTTGGTGATATCGGGTTCTTTCATCCCTACGAGGCTATATGATATGCAGCCGTAGATCCATATCAGCCTGACTTTAAGAAGTTTTATAAGAGTTACACTTTTATTTTCACTTATAACACTCTGTCTTTTAACATTAATCACTACCTTTGCCACACCTTAACAGAAATAATTATTTCTAACACCTTTACTACATTGCAAAAAAAAATGAGAAAATTAAAATTCAAACTACACAAAGACCCTGCCACACTATATTGGGGAATCTTACTTGTACTCCTGTTTGTTGGCTATTCGTGTTCATCCTCCCGCAACTCGTCGGTGAGAGAAATAAAAGATTCGAGAAAAAGCAGAATCGACAAACCGTCGAAAAGTGAAGCTATGGTAAAACCACTCTTCATGCAATATGAACGTGTAACTGCCGAACTGCCGGACGACGGAGTATTCGAATTCGACGAAGGATCTACACTATCCGAAATAGTTACGTATAGCAATAAGACTAAGAAAGAGGTGGTAAGAAACAAACTCGACACCACACTGACATACGATCTGGATGAGTTTGTGATAGTAGCAAAATCGACATACACACCCGAACGAGACGGGCGTGTGATGGTCAACTTCGACATCAAGGTTCCGAAAGAATACATTTCACCCGACTGGAGCCTTACGCTCACTCCGATGCTACTGCACAACGACTCGTTGGTCGAACTGGAAGATGTGATACTGAAAGGAGAGAACTTCCACACCAAACAGAAACAAGATTATCAGGCGTATGACGATTACGTAAACTCGATCGTAGACAAATCGCAATACGACAGTGTATTCAGCGACAAGAAAAACATATCGAAAGACATAAAAAACCGTCAGGAATTTTATTGGAAACTATACAATGACGAATGGAACAAGCATAAGAATTTTGAAAAATGGAAAACCAAAGCCGAAGATCAGGAAGCATATAAGGCTGCGCGCAAACTGGGACAAAGAGAGAACCTGAGAAACGAATATACACGCAAAGCGCGCGAAAAATCAATTCAGGAGTTTGCCAAAGGAAAAGATACGACAGGCATCTATGCCGAACACATGCGACAGTTCGAGAAGAAAGCGAAAAATCTACCCGACGAATGGGAAAAGAAAGAGCTGAAATCGGTTCCGTCTCAGTACAAAGCCATATTTGAAGGGGACAAAGACATCGAAGACTTGTCAAATTTTACCATGACTGAAAAAGACTCGATAGAGATTGCTCAGAACAGATATATGTTCGACAAGATAGCCGAGAATGAACTGAAAGCAGAAAGATTGGACGAGAAAAGAGAAGAACTGATTCCGTTTCCGTTCCGCGAAAACGTTCGCCTCGACAGTGTGGTGCACACCCGAGGAGATATGGTATACCATTATAGCCAAGACTATCCTGTTACCGAAGGACTGAAGAGCATCGGCATCAGTCTGCGAGGATATGTACAAGCTATCGACCACAGCACATACACATTGCCCGAAACCGATACGATCAGATATTACATTTCGTCTTTGGCTCAACTTGCCGACACTTCGTTGATGTACAAAAACACGACGATATATCGCAACATGTTCGACAAGATAACGATATACCCTAAGTTTGCTGCCGGCAAATACAAGTTCGACATCAACTATGGTGACAATAAACAGCAAGTAGATTCTTTGGTAAACAAATACCACAGCCTTTCGTCTAAATACGAAGGTGCGGTAGTGGATAGCGTTACCATACACACCACCACATCGCTCGACGGAGCGTTCGACGCAAATGCCCTATACACGCAAGAACGGGGCGAATCGTTGAAAAACTATCTGGCTATGACGTACGGCAACCGCATAGATGTAGCCAACACCTTTGCCACAACATTCAAAGGCGAAGACTGGCAAACAATGGTCAACCTCATGCGCAAACGAAACGACTTGCCCAACAAACAGGAGATATTCGACATAGTAACGCAAAACCCTTACCCCGACGAGGCGGAAGAGTCAATCAAAAAACAATATCCGTCCGACTATAAAGTAATGTACGACTCTATATATCCTAAGCTGAGAAAGATGGAGATCACATATCACATGAGCCGTCCCGGCATGGCTACATCAGACTCGATACACAGCGAAGAGAAGGAAGGATATGAAGAAGGCGTACGACTATTGTTAGATAGAGAATACACAAAAGCATTCGACATACTGGTCAACTATCCCGACTACAATACGGCTCTGTGCTTAGCGTGTGCCGGATACGACGAGCGAGCCTACGATCTGCTGGTGCAGCTGAAGGCGACAGGTAACACCGAATATCTGTTGGCAATCGTATGCCAGCGAATGGGCAATGAAGAGGATGCTATCGAACATCTGCAAAAAGCGTTCGAGCTGGACCCTAACAAGAAACACCGGGCGAAGTTAGATTCTGAGATCAAGACTTTGGTGTCGAAATACAATATCAGCCTGGCGGAATAAGACTTTCGCTGAGAATATACAATATACAAGAACGAGGTAATCGCCATGATTACCTCGTTTTTTTTATCTGCAAATATTTTCAATTAGAATATCTTGACTACATGTATCCGACCAATGCCATCACTTTCTACTGAAAACTAACAACAATCATATCATCACCCTTTATAAGCTTCCGACCAATAGAACATTAGACTCCAGCTCCATCTCAATGATTGTAATTTCGGGTTTTTCATAGACCTCCGCCGTGAGGTTCAGTGGTGTGTGGTTTTGGTTTGCATCCATTATACTCAATTTTTTATGACTTATCAGCACACAAAGGAAGTTAAAAGACCTCATTAAGGAGGTGTCAATGCGTCAAAAGAGATGTGTCAATCTAACAAAAGCCCCAGTCTATGGTTAATGTTTGTTAAATCTTAACCATTTTGTTCTATTCTCTCAGTTTGTTTAAACTTTGATAGCCGAATAAATTAGAAATACTGCGCAACAGAATTTGTCGGAAAACCCGAGCTGGTTCGTAATATAGAAAGGGTTGCTCATCCGGACAAGCAACCCTCTCTGATAGAATGGAAATAAAAACAGATCTGTTATTTTTTTATAGATGAAGATGCACTCCTACACTCCACATTTTCAGATCGGGATCGGCATTGTTGCGAAACATCGAGGTAAGCGAATAATACCCGAAGGCACTGATTCCCCTTAATCCAACCTGAAAACGACATTTGAAATCTATCGGTCTCAAGTTTTGCCCATGCCCGAGAAAACGTCGGTGGTATCCGTCATTTTCATCATAATATTCTACTTGCGACTTAGAATAACATTTCAAGAAAGCCTGCACTCCACCCGATATATATATCGAATTGGGCGAAAGATGATACTCAAGCAATAAAGGGAATGTAACATAGTATGCCAGCATCTTGCTGTCTTTGTGTCGCAGTCCGGGTTCTAAGGGAACAAACTGCGTAACGCCGTCTATTTTCTGAACATACGCCTGAGAATCGAAATGATATCGGTGCCAATCAAGCCCTATGCCGCTCACCAAGAGCATCTTCGAATTGCTGAATTGTTTCTTATATCCTATCATATTGAACGAAAAGGCGTGCGATCGGCTCTGTTTCAACGCACTGTTGGGCACGTTGTCGTCATAGCTCATAAAACTCATACCTAAGCCTGTCCAATGAGCTTCGAGGCTACGATACGATCGGTTTCTCGGTTTTTTGTCCTCCTTCGATCCCCAGAAAAAAGAGAAGCTATATGGTGTACCATCATAATAGACAGAACTTTCCTGGCTCTCTACTTCAAATATCTGCGCCTTTGCCATCGTAGAGCAAGCAAAAAGGAGAAGTGCCAAAGTGGCGATTTTTCGAATAGTTAAGAATTTCATAGTCATGTGATTAATTATTGATGTATAGGAATAATTCTTTTAATTTTTTCAGTTCATCGTTCAGCTTGTCGGGGTGGAAGTTGCCACGCATATACACAAAGGTGGTCTTTGCCCGATTGTCGAACAAGATGTATTCGTAGTCGTTTTTGTTGCCATCGAGTGGTATTGCACACACAGCATTCACCACCTCGCCGTTTTTCTTCACCTCCGACACCATATGTTTTGCCAAAGCTTTGTTTGCCAGCAAGAGCAGAACATCAGCCTTCAGCTTGTCGTTAGTCTTATTGGCAACAAGGCTGCGGTAGTAAGATATTCGGGTTTTGGGCTGCAAAATATCAGACGCCAACTGCACCATCACCACACCGTCTTGCTTGCCGTATGTATCAAATATATCCTTCACCTTCTTCTCTTGCTGGGCACATAGGAGTGTCGGCAGCAAGCAGCAGAGCATAAGGATTAGAGCTTTTAGTTTCATATCTGAGTGTTTTCTTTATTCTACAAAATTGTCTAAAATATCAACCTGAGCATCAATCATATTCTCGTTTCCGTTAGCGATATTGCGAATCGAAATCAGAGCCTGACTGTTAAGTATATCTATATCATTCACACGTTTGCCGTCGACATACACCAGCGATTGTGTATCCATGCTGCGCGATGCAGACAGGAATCGGTATGTCAACCCGATGGAAAGGATGATGCAGGCGGCAGCAGCTATACGCAGGAACATATATTTTACTCTGCCCGCCGGTTTCTTTTCACCTCTCTCCACTGACATGAAATTAAACATTGCCCTATACACCTCGTGATGATTGGCAACATTGTCTTGCATAAAATATTTGCGCAAAACGGACTCTTCCTGCAACGAAGTCCCCCCCTCGAAATATTTGACCAACAATTGATCTATAAGTTTATAATTTTTCATATCAGTCTTTATTATTCTGATTAATTATGTGTATTCAATCGCAAAAACTGTTCACGTACTTTTTTCCTCGCCCTCGACAGGGTAACGGTAATCGTAGCCACCGTCGAGCCTGTTATGTCGGCTATCTCGCCCAACTCATACCCTTCCACATCGCGCATCAGCAGCACGCTTTTCTGCAATCCGGGCAACGAGTCGATAATGAGCCTCACGAGGCGTACACTATCGCGCTGCTCGGTGATGGAATAGGGCGTGCCATTGTCCGTCGAGTGAGCGATATTGTCTACCGGCACTGTATCTTTTTGCCTCCTCAACTTGTCGATACAAACATTTTTGATCGTCATGGTCGCATATCCGCCCACGTTGGGATGCTTCACGAGTTCTTCTCTATTCTTCCACAGGCGCAGATAGGTCTCCTGTACAGCATCGTTGGCATCATCTGCATTGTGCAGTATGCTGATAGCTATACCGGTCAGCTTATCGCGAAGCGGAATAATATTTTCTTTAAACTCGTCTATCTCCATTCTATAAAAGTAACGCACATCCGAGAAATTCCTAACACATGCTTTTATTTCTTTTTCGTATTCGAGGTAAAAAAACAAAGTCGCGTAGCTTTTTGTTATAGAATAGAAAGCCATCGGCATAGCCTGTCGCAAGTGTATTCAATTGTTTTACAACACTCTCTTGCGGTCGTTGGCAAACGGTAGGGCGCAATGAAGAAAAACTGTGCAAAAAGTATTATTTTTGTTTTTTCTTCTCTCAAAAAAAAGCAACAAACGCTATGAGCAACAGAATATATATATGGTCTTTCACACTCTCTTTGCTGGCACTGGCGGCATGCTCTCCCGACAGGGATGCGGCAAGACTCACCGACAACGAGATAGCGAAGATGGAGCGATACCACCGCGACACGGTTGCCCCGTCCGACATCAGCTTTGGCAAAGACCTCCTGTATAAACAATACACCCTCAAAGACAGCTACCCTTACAAAAGCGGCAAGGACACCATCACGCGCACTTTTCAGTGGGAGAAGATAAAACTGCTGATTGCCGAGTTCGACAACTTCGGTATACGGACAAACGGCGCATGGGCGGTACTGCAAAACTATCGCAACGCAAACCGTGTGCCCCCTCTCGCCCGCAATGCCAAAGAGAACGAGTACCGCAACATGGCTGACATTAATGGTGTCGAAAGACCACAAGCCATACCGCTCTATCTGCCTGACAGCCTCGATATACCCGAGATATACGGGCGCGACGGTTGGCTGGCAAAGATACAGCAAGACTCTGCCGACTTTTTCCGAGTAACCATATTCCACGACAAGAGGGAATGGCTGGTGCCTAAGCAATATGTAAAGATTCTGGACGACAGCACCCGCTTCGACAAGCGCGTGTTTGTAGATGTTACCAATCAGAATATGACCGCAATAGAGAGAGACAGCGCGCAATGGACGGTGCGAAGCATGAATGCCGCCACAACGGGTCGCTACAAACCGCCCTACGCACGTCGCACACCCTTAGGCGCTTACGCTATACAAATGAAGCGAAAAAAGATGCTCTACCTCAAAGACGGAACAAACGAACTTGCCGGCTATGCGCCCAACGCAAGCCGCTTCTCGAACGGAGCGTATATACATGGCGTTCCGCTTAACTCCGTCAATGCCAAACCGGTGGAAATCAGCTACACATTGGGCACAGTGCCGCTGTCTCACGAGTGTGTGCGCACCGTTACTTCGCATGCCCAATTTATATACGACTGGGGACCCGTTTTTAACACTATCGTTTTCATTATTGACTAAAAAAGAATACCTTTAGGCAAATTTTCGCATTCATGCACAAGGCATTCACGTACCTCAACCTATTGATTATATCCACCATACTCCTTTTTGTGGGAGGGTATCCTTTTTCCGTAGACGAGAAAGAGAGCGATACTGTGGTTGCCACCGAGGCCGAATCGTCGACCGTGTACAGACACCGTTTATATAGCGAAATGGGCTTGGCAAAAGTGCTCGACTTCGACATTTTCGAAAAGGCAATGGTCGGATACGAAAAGCTGACTGCCCCCAACAAAAACATTTTCACAATCATTGATTACTCTAAACCATCGACCGCCGAACGGATGTTTGTCCTCGACATCGAGAACAGGAAAGTGCTGTATTCGACGCTGGTGGCTCACGGCAAACGCAGCGGAGAAAATTATGCCACAACGTTTTCCAACAAGGTGGGGTCGAATATGAGTTCGCTCGGATTCTTCGTTACAGAAAACACATACCAAGGGCGCAACGGCTATTCGCTGATTATCGACGGATTGGAAAAAGGAATAAACGACAAGGCGAAAGTGCGTTCCGTAGTCATTCATGGTGCGGCATATGCCAACCCTGCGGTAATAAAAAACGGCAATCGACTTGGGCGTAGCCAAGGTTGCCCTGCGCTGCCGCAGAATATAACGAAACCCGTAATCAACGCCATCAAAGACGGCACTCTGCTGTTCATCTACGCCAATGACAAATCGTACACACAAACAAGCAGCATACTCGCAGGCACACAACGCTTTGCCGCAAAATAAGCGACCGTAGCCGCTACCCTATCCTACTCTATTCTATTTCGTTACTCTAAACTGACAAATGCCTGAGGCAGACAATCTATCAGGTCGAAGCAACCGTATCGCCTCGTAACTCGATGTCTTTGCAGCCACTATCGCCCGACAAAACGCTGCACACATGCCCAACAAGGCGCCTTTCGCCAAAGCACACCTGCGTGCCGAAAATTCCCTTCAAGTAGCCCTATCGGCACATCGCCGCTTCCACCTTTCCCCACGCCTGCATTTCTCGTCGAAAGATGAAATAACACTCTCCATCTGTCATACAAACTGCCGCCATGCAAACCATCGTGTGAGCACTTTTTGCGTCTACAATCGTCTTCTATATTTGTGCAAATCTCGTGAAGGCTGCCTGTCTGAAAAGGAATGTTGAACTAAAAAACGGCAATCGAAAATTTCAAATTAGAAAATTAAGAGTAAGCATTTATATTATTTATTTTAAAATACGAAAAGCTATTTATACTGATGTCGATAAAGTATAAATCTTAGATATTAACAAATGAAAAACTCGGTTAGTCTGTTCAGACTAATCATAGAACAGATCATTTAAAAGCATAATTGGAATAAATATAGAACTGACTACTTATACCATTTCTTTTCTGAAAAATTAATTATAGAATATGGATTAGCAACTTGGCTAAAACACAAAAAGTGAATATCCAACACTACCCCGAGCAACAAGCGCCTAATAAACAGGATGTAAATAACTGAGAATAACATACATATAAAAACAAAAGACATCCCGTATACACTATAATGCAAACGAAGACTTGCCTTATCTATTCTCTAAAAAGAAAAATTATAAACTTCTTTTTTTTAGAATAAATAGATATTAGAAATTTGAAGAGCATCAATATTCGAGACCAATTATCCTATTAACCTTTTTTATGAAAGAGATTATTATTCCTAAAATTCATTAAACGGCGAACTTGACATCAACAATGCCTTAAATAGATTATTAAATTATTTAAATACTCTCTATATATTTCAATATTGAATAATTGAAATTAAATCTAACGAAATTTCGATATCATAAATAATAAGTTTATTGACTGATATAGAATAAGAAATACAGAATTCCCGCATCCGCTATGCCCGACAACTCATTTTTTTTATTAGCTTTGTGTTCTACAGACTATTAACATTTTATAAAACAACACGATGAAAAAATTACACATCCTATTTGCCGCATTGTGCC
>CALNCC010000050.1 GCA_937875275.1 uncultured Dysgonomonas sp.
GCTTGCACAAGCAAATAAGTTTTTCGCACTGCCTACTGACACTACAAATAAATATATCGCTCAGGATCATCTTGCCTATGGAAATATCTTGGCAAATAGTGGCGAACGAGAAGAAGCTTTGGAGCAGATATATAAAGCCGTAGATCTTGATCCGACACAGGTTAATACACTATTGGAGATGTCTAAAACCTATGCATCAAACAAAATGTATGTAGAAGCCGGTTTGTTGATGAAAAAATACATTGAAAAAGCGGACTCTTCAAAAATAGATGCTACAAATTATTTCCAAATGGGACAAAACTTCCTGAGTGCAGGAGAGATTGCAACAAGAGACACATCTAATGTAGCGAATGCAGCATTGGTTAAAACTTATGTGAAAGAAGCGGATGAAGCTTTCGCTAAAGTCTCAGAATTAGTACCGGAAAGCTATTTGGGATATTACTGGAGAGCCAGAGCTGCATCGACCCTTGACCCGAAACTTGACGAAGGTCTTGCAAAACCATACTATGAGGCAACAATAAAAGTATTGGAGGCTGATACAGAATCTAAAAATGACAAAATCCTAAGTATTGCCTATCAGTATCTATCAGTATACTATACATACAAATATGGTAATACAGAGAGTGTGGAAGATAAGAAATTAGCGTTGAGCTATGCTGAAAAAACATTGTCGGTAAATGCAGGAGATGCAACAGCGAAACAAATCATTGAGGTTCTGAATCAATAATAGAACCTGTAATATATAATAAAAACTCACAGACTTAATTAAAGTTTGTGAGTTTTTTTGTGCATTTGCTCTATATATCGGAAGATAAAGTATATCTTTGCAAACAGTTAATTCGTGGACAGATTTGTATTATTGCAACCACATATAAAAAATGCTAAAACATCTTTTTATTCTGCACGTACATATCCCTCCATCTTTGTTTAAACATTAAACTTCTAATTTATATAATTATGAGTTACTTATTTACATCTGAATCAGTTTCAGAAGGACATCCTGATAAAGTCGCAGACCAGATATCAGATGCCTTACTTGACGAGTTTTTGGCATACGACTCCAATTCGAAAGTCGCATGTGAAACATTGGTTACGACAGGACAAATAGTTCTTGCCGGAGAGGTTAAATCGAAAGCATATATTGATATCCCGGAAGTTGCACGCCGTGTAATAAAAGAAATCGGGTACACAAAAAGTGAATATCAATTCGAGGCTAATTCTTGCGGATTGTTATCTGCCATACACGAGCAATCGGAAGATATCAACCGCGGAGTAGACGGAAAAGCTGATCCTATGGATCAGGGAGCCGGAGACCAAGGAATGATGTTCGGATATGCGACGAACGAGACAGACAACTACATGCCTTTAGCATTGGATCTATCACACGTCTTACTTTTCGAATTGGCAACTATTCGGAAGAATGAACTGCACTTGATGCCATATCTGAGACCCGATGCAAAATCGCAGGTTACGATAGAATATGATGATAACGGTACGCCACTTCGTATCGACACAATCGTTATATCTACTCAGCACGATGAGTTCGACACTGACGAGAAGATGCAGGCTAAAATAAAAGAAGATGTGATAAACATCCTTATCCCTCGCATCGTTAAGCAATACAAGTTGAGAGAAGATGTTCAAAAACTGTTTACAGGAGACATAACATACCATGTTAACCCTACCGGGCGGTTTGTTATTGGTGGACCTCATGGTGATACCGGACTAACCGGACGAAAAATAATCGTAGACACATACGGCGGCAAGGGTGCTCACGGAGGTGGAGCTTTCTCAGGTAAAGACCCGTCCAAGGTAGACCGTTCGGCAGCGTATGCTTCTCGCCATATTGCGAAGAACCTTGTAGCAGCAGGCGTCTCATCCGAAGTTCTTGTGCAAGTGTCGTATGCTATCGGAGTAGCAAAACCGATGAACATATATATCAATACCTATGGTAAGAGCAATGTGAAATTGTCGGATGGAGAAATAGCAGAAAAGATCACACAGTTGTTCGACATGCGCCCTAAAGCTATCGAGGAACGATTGAAACTAAGAAACCCGATCTATCTTGAAACAGCTGCTTACGGACACATGGGGCGTGAGCCGCAGCTTGTCAAAAAACATTTTGCATCAAGATATAATCCGGAAGGTGTTGACTGCGAAGTAGAACTATTTACATGGGAAAAATTAGACTATGTAGATAAAATAAAAGATATATTCGGTCTGTAAAAAAGAAATAATACATCGAAACATATGCTACATGCCTTAGGTGCATCATTGACAGATGAAATGATAAGACATGAGGGTATCACATTACCATATACATTCGAGAGAGCAGACAGTGTTTTTGCTCTCTTGGTTGTATGTTTTTTTATATTTGCCTATGTGTATCAGGGCGGATTTTCGCTTTTGAGAGAAAATATTACGATGCTTTTTTCGATAGAAAAAAGTTCGCGGCGGCAATATGAAACCACATCGAGAGATGTGTGGAATAACTATTTGCTTGTATTCTCATCCTTTATTTTGATTGCAATATGTCTTTATGACGCATTTGCTACATATTGCGGGTCGAATACGGAGGCATTTTCGAAACCGGATTATGCATCACTGCTGACGATAGTTTCTTTCGTGCTTATATTTATCGTCTTTTTTCTGCTAAAACATGTTCTTAATGTTTTCATCGGATATGTTTTCAATGTCAAGCTTGGTGAAATGGGATATAGAGGGACAACTGTTATAGCCCTCGAAATCTTAGGCGTAATATATTTCATACCAACACTATTGTTGATATATTCCGATTATTGGCACTCGCAAATAATCGGATTTATGCTAATATCCTTTCTTATCGTAAAACTTATCCTTTTTTATAGAATAATAGTCCATTTTATTCGGGAAAAATTTAACTTTTTATTTTTGTTTGCATACCTTTGTAGCTCAGAAATAATTCCATACCTATTCTTAGCTTTAGGCTTGTATTTGGTTTATAGAATGGATGTATATAATTTAATATTATGTCTCTAAAAATAAAAAAAGTACTGGTTTCTCAACCCAAACCGAAAACGGAAAAATCTCCCTATTTCGATATTGCAGAAAAATATAATCTGCAAATGGATTTCGAGTCGTTTATTAGGGTCGAAGGAGTAGATATCAAAGAATTCCGTCAACAGAGGATACAGATCCCAGATTTTACGGCGATTGTTTTTACGGCAAAAATCGCGATAGATAATTTTTTCGGCTTATGTGAAGAACTTCGAATCACAATGCCGGAAGACACAAAGTATTTCTGCATCTCTGAATCCGTAGCGTTATATCTGCAAAAATATATAGTTTACCGCAAGCGGAAAATATTCTTCAGTGCCACCGGCAAAATGGATGGCTTGGCAACTCCTCTGACGAAACATAATAAGGAGAAATTCTTAGTTCCTGTGTCAGACGTGCATCAAGAAGATTTGACAAAAATACTTGACGAGAAGAAAGTTCATTATACTAAGTCGATAATGTACCGAACCGTCAGTAACGAAATACCCCAAGAAAAAATTATGGCATATGACATGCTCATATTCTTCACTCCGTCAGGAATAGTATCTTTATTCAAAAATGTACCAAACTTCCAACAAGGAGAAATCGCTATAGGTTGTTTTGGTGTAGCTGCCGCGAAAGCGATTCGCGAAGCCGGACTTCGGCTCGACTGTGAAGCTCCTCTGCCCGGACTACCGTCTATGGCCGCAGCTTTGGATGCATTCTTGAAGGAGAATCATAAAAAGAAATAATTATTTTTATTGTTATGTTATGTATAAGAGACTTAACTATATATTTATGTAGTTAAGTCTTTTTCTTATTTAAGCAGATCGTGAAATGATAATAGAAGACTCCGAATTAGGAAATATCATACTGAAACCCAATGCCCGAGCAAGAACAATTATTTGCAGATACCGAGACGGGCAATTTCAGCTTACCTTTCCTTCTCATCTATCAAAGGCGGAAATAATGAAAACTATTGAGTCTATGCGCCAAGATATGCACCGACTCAAGGAAAATCATCCCGAATCTGATATCCTATTGCAAAACGGTTCTGAACGGGAGATGTATCAATCGAAAATAAAGATATCAGAAGGCAGTTTGCGTAATTTTTATTACGGATACAGAGATGGCGTTCACAACATAGTATGCCCCCCGGGAACCGATTATAGTACAATGGAGACAAAGACTATACTCAAAAAACACATCGTCAATATCCTTCGCAAATCTGCAATGGAGGCTTTGCCCCCAAAGGCGGAACACTATGCCTCAATACACGGTTTCTCTTACCAGCAAGTGAAAATAAACACCAGCAGAGGACGATGGGGGAGTTGCTCTTCTCGGCAGACAATCAACCTATCCTGTTTCTGCATGTTGTTCCCCGAATATCTTATCGACTTTGTTATACTGCACGAACTTTGCCACACCATAGAAATGAATCATGGTGTTAAGTTTTGGCAACTACTCGATTCTGTAACCCAAAACAATGCAAAAAGATTGACAAAAGAACTTGCACTTCAAAGTAAAAAAGTATATTTGAACAGGTTATAACTCTCTATTTTATGAAAAGAATATTCCAACTGACAATCGGTTTTTTATTATTCTCTTTGCCATTACTTTCTCAAGAAGTATCTAAAGAGACGCACCTATATGCAATAAAAGGGCAAGACTCGTTATTCTTGGACAAGTATGAATTGAAAAATGAAGAAACGAATAAGCCGGCGCTGATATATGTCTTTGGAGGTGGATTTGTAGGTGGTAGCCGTGATAGCCAGGTCGATTACTTTCGGTTCCTTGCCAAAAACGGACTCACTGTGTTCGCTATCGACTACCGGCTGGGACTAAAAAATCTAAAGAAAGCAGAAACGTTAGACCCTGCTAAATTCGCAGCACTCTTGGAGCATACAATTTCTATAGCTGTCGAAGATTTACTTTCCGCAACAGGATATATTATACACAATGCTAAAGAATGGAATATAGACCCGGCTAAGGTTATCGTTTGCGGATCGAGTGCCGGAGCGATAACTGCATTGCAAGCCGAATACCAATTATGCAGCAATTCGTTAATCGCAGGACTATTTCCTGCGCAATTCAACTATGCGGGGGTTATCGCTTTTGCCGGAGCAATATTCAGCAGAGAGTCTCAACTGGAATGTAACCGAAGGCCTGCTCCCATACTTTTATTTCATGGGGATGCTGATAGTAATGTCCCTTATGATAAAATAACAATAGAAGGGCTTGGCGGTATGTACGGATCGAAATATATAGCGGAACAACTATCGGCTGCCGACTGCCCATATCATTTCTATTCGGTGAAGAATGCAGGTCATGAAATAGCTAATGCACCCATGACAGATAATCGTAATGAAATATTGTCTTTCATCAACAACCTTGTATTCAACAAAGAACAACAGATCATAAACACGACAGTAGAACAGATCGGAAAGTCTGACATGAAAAAAGACATCACTTTGGAAGATATGATAAAATCAAATTACGGACAATAATCTTTTTATTGAAAATCTTTAGGCAGATTCACTAAATATAAACGCTCCTTAGCACGCGTCATTGCCGTATAAAGCCAACGATAAAAGCCGTCTCCGAGATAATCCTGCGGCACATATCCCAAGTCAAGAAACACGTTTTGCCACTCGCCCCCTTGCGCCTTGTGGCAGGTTACGGCATAGGCAAATTTAATTTGGACGGCATTATAATAAGGGTTAACCTTCATTTGTTTCATTTTCCCAGCCTTAGTACGTATATCCGCATAATCGTCTAAGATGCTAAAGAAAAACTCTTGCGCACGCTCCTTAGGCAATCCTGCCGAATCGGAATGCAAGGCATCGAGCAATATTTTTATTTCCAATTCGGTATCATAATCGATACTTCTCACCAGCACGTCGCAAAAACGAAACCCATATAACTCTTCCGTTCTTCTTATGCGTAAGACCTCAAGAATCTCTCCATTAGCAAGGAAATCTATATTTTCATCCTTCTCCGTCCAGAAGTAATTATTCTTTGTTATCATCAATAAGTCTCCGTTCGATATCTCCTCTTCCCTGTAAAGTATCGTATTGCGGATTCCCTGATTATAGATATTCGACCGTTTATTCGACCGCGATACAACAATTGTATTTTCCACCCCATCGCGACTATAAGCCGCCGATATTTCTTCTATCAACTCTGTACCCGAAATGCTTTTGACATCAGGAAACTCATTAAATTCGAGTTTAGGAAAAACACTCGTTTCATTATTTGCCAACGCCTCCCTCAATCGGGTAGCATTGTGCAATATGCCCGATGATTCGGCTTGCCGTACAATCTGCGACATCGTTATCGCATATACGTCCAATCCATATCCTGCCAAAATATCATCCTGAAGCGCAGGACTCGTATCTTGCATCACAGGCGGCAACTGAGCAGAATCCCCGATCAATACTAATCGACAATTCTCGCCGGAATAAACATAGTGTATCAGGTCGTCCAACAATCGCCCCGTACCAAACAATGACGAATCTAATCCGTCGTTGCTGATCATCGATGCTTCGTCAACAATAAAAAGGGTGTCTTTGTGCAGGTTATCCATAATGGAAAACTCGCCCATATCTGCGGTAAAACGTTTTTGTCGATATATTTTCTTGTGAATCGTATATGCGGGATGGCTGGAATAAGACGCGAAGACTTTTGCGGCTCGTCCTGTCGGAGCAAGCAATACGGTTTTCTGTTTAAATTCGGTCATCGTTTTCACCAATGCTCCTATCAAAGACGATTTACCTGTTCCGGCATATCCTTTCAACAAAAATATATTTTCCTGTTTTTCGAGAAACAGAAAATCGACGATCCGCTCCAAAACTGTTTTTTGTTCGGAGGTGGGCTCGAATGGGAAATTCTGCGTTATTTTGTCGAGGAAAAAATTGCTGAGCATCGTATTGTGGACTTAATTCTATATCAAAGTTAGTATATAAAAATATCTTTCCTATTTTTGTGTACTAATAAAGTTCAAATTATCTGACCGGATGTTTTTACCCGAAAATATAGATCTTGCTCACTCCGAAAAGTATATTCTTTCTATAAGAATAGGCTCAAACAGCTTTATGTTTACGATTTCCGATCCGGAAAATCCCGGCAATTTTTGTTTTCGAGAAACAAGTTTTACTGCGGGGAATAAGTTGACAGAAAATATACAGCGTATTATTTTCGACCTCAATTTTCTTACACAACAATTCCTATCTACGAATGTCGTTTTTGTATCGGATAATTATGAGTCTGTGCCTCAGAAATATTACATAGGGAAACAAGTCGAGGAACTATATTATTTTACTCATACGAGACCTGAGGGCGAAGCGCAGACTATCCTCTCATCAGAGAACGTGTCTCAGCGTACATTTACGCTCTATCCTGTAAACAAATCACTGTATGAATTTCTGACCCGCAACTTATACAATCCTGTATTTCATCACCATAGCGATCTGTTGACTCAATATTGGAGAAAGAAAAAACAATTGGGGGATAGCGAGAAAAGAATGTACCTGTATTTTCACCGCGAGCAGATGGATATATATTCTTTTGTAGGAACGCAACAAATACACTCTATCGGTTACAAAGGCAACCATATGAATAATCCGGTATATTTCATCTTGAAAACATGGGAAGCCGTCGGTTTTAATCAAGTTGAAGATTATCTCTTCATTGCCGGACAATACGATAGCGGCATCATCCCTTCGCTGAAAGAATATCTAAAACATATAGAATCATACACATTACCAAGCGAAGTGCATCTCTGGAATGAGGATGCGACAAAAGCTCCCTTGGATCTTTTAGTTTTATCATTATGAGAATTATAAGTGGAAAATTTAAGGGGAGAAGGTTTAGTCCTCCGCCAAACTTCAGGGCACGTCCGACTACTGATTTTGCAAAAGAAAATCTATTCAATATCCTGAACAATCGGATCGACTGGGAAGATATCGTATGTTTAGATTTATTTGGCGGTACGGGTAGCATCAGTTTCGAGTTAATATCGCGCGGAGCACCGGAAGTAACATGCGTAGAAAAAGACGCAGTCCATTATTCTTTCATCAGCAAAACGAAGGAGGCTTTAGACATCACAAACCTAAAAACAATAAAGGGAGACGTTTTTCGCTTTTTGGAAACATGTGACAAAAAATTTGATTTCATATTTGCCGACCCGCCATACGACTTACGAAACTTTGAGGATGTTCCTCGCCTCATAATCGAAAGGGGTCTAATAAAAGAAGGCGGGCTGTTTATCTTAGAACACTCTAAGGACTATGACTTTTCCATATACGATATCTATACCGAGAAAAGAACCTATGGCAGCGTCAACTTTAGTTTCTTCGACATGGCTCCTGTTGGCGAGTAAAGGATTATTTTTCAGATAGCGAGTCTTTGCCAAAGCTCAGCGGCAGCAGGTCTTTTACCGAAGCGGCCTCGTACACCAAATCTTTACCGGTCATAAGGACCTTTATAGGTTTCCCTTGCCTGTCTTCAACTTCAAGCAATGCTTGTCGGCATATTCCGCATGGGCTGCATACGTCGACAGTGAAGTCTCCGCAAGTATGCGCAGCTATCGCTATCGCGACAATCGAACGACCACCATACTCCGAGTTGGTGTAAAAAAGCGCAGTTCGTTCGGCACAAATTCCGGCAGGATAACAAGCGTTTTCCTGATTGCTACCCTCTATTATCTCTCCGGTTTCTAACAGCACGGCTGCTCCCACCTTATAGTTGGGGTAGGGAGAATATGATTTTTGTGTTGCCCCTCGGGCAGCATCTATTAATAATTTTTCGTTATTAATACAT
>CALNCC010000051.1 GCA_937875275.1 uncultured Dysgonomonas sp.
CGATCGACCTCAGTAACAACAAAAAGTTGACAAACCTCATGTGCTCGGAGAACGCATTAGAAGGAACCATCAACCTCAGCAAGAATACAGCACTAACACGCGTCGATTGCAATAGCAACAAGATAGAAACATTGGATATTAGTGGTTGTTCTCTTTTAGAAAGCATCAGCTGTTATTCCAATCAACTTACATCGTTAGACATCAGCAAAAACACCAAACTCAAAGGTCTCAACTGCGATGACAACCCGTTGAGCACACTCTTCGTATGGTGGGGAGGCGGATCGGCAAACGTACCAACGCAGCTCTCCACCTTCTACATCCCCGACGGAGTATCCTTCGTCAAGAAATAAAAGGGAGTTAGCGAACACCAAGACAACACATGCCCTCTCAGCACTCGGCGCACCGGTTCGGATAATGAGAGGGCATTTTTTGCATTCAAAAAAAATGCAGGCAAATATTAACGAATATTAAAACATTTTAATTACCTTTGGGGGCACGGTATTGACAAACCGTTCGTTATAAAAACAGATATCACTAAACAAAAAAAGCCGCCGGCGTGTTATATATATAAATGATATTGAGACACCCGGGCACGAAGAAAAAAGGATTAATTTTAAAAAAGAATAGAACTATGAAGAAATTATTTTTTGCAGTCATGTTTACCCTATTCTCTGCATGCGTATTTTACTCATGCGGACCTACCGACCTCGAATTGCAAGGTCAGGTAAAAGGTGAATTGTTGGTTAACTATCCCTCAGTTAACTCAAGTGTAAGAGGTGCTATCGTGTCGCTATCGGGAACAGTGGAAACAGACGAAGCCAAAGCCGGTGCGGAAGAATTGGCTAAAGCTGTGGAAGGTGTGAAATCGGTAGTTAACGAAATAGAAGTAGTACCACCTCCGGCTCCCGATCCTGACGCTCTTTTGAAATCAGCTATCCAGAAACTGTATAAAGACGAAAAGATTGACGGCATCAACACCGTTACTGTCAAAGACAGCATGGTAACCCTTACAGGTACAGTAGCCAAAGACGATCTGAAAAAGATTACAGATATAACAACAGCTATCGGCGCGAAGAAGGTGTACACCAACTACCTGAAAACCAAGTAAGAGAAAAGAAAACAGTCAATAAGAATTGTAGCCGGAGCATAAACACTTCGGCTATTTTTTTACTCCGTCTTGCCTCTTACGCTATTCGCCGTGCGCCCCATCTTGAGGTTTGTCATGCCTATGGCGGCAAGAATGAGAATAACGCCGCACCACTGCAACGCCTGCACATCTTCGCGCAGCACAAGGGCAGACGACATCACTGCCACAGGCAATTCGGCAGCACTCAGTATCGCCCCCAACGACACACCCACGCGCGGCACACCGATAGAGAAAAACAGTGGAGGCACAACAGCACCCAACAGAGCAAGTGCCAATCCCCACTTATACAGTCCGCCGAAGAGAATGCCGTCGAACAAAAACGTGAGCGGAAAAATGATCCATGTCAATATCAGCGAACCGGTAATCATCAGCGCGCTTTTCTTTACCGGCGGATACTCGTTGCCCACACGTCCGCTCGTCATCAAGAAAACAGAATAAGACAACGCTGCAAGAAGACCGAACACAATTCCACGCGGATTGACATGCACCGACTCGCTGAATATGCCTCCCGCAAATATCGTTCCCACCAGCACCACTGCCGCCGATAACACTTGCATGCGGTGCGGTCGTTTGCCAAAGGCGATCCACTCGATGAGGATACTCATCCACAAATACTGCATCAGCAAAATGATGGCTATCGATGCCGGCACAAGCTGCACTGCCTGATAATAGAAGATACCCACCAAGCCCGTAAACGACCCTGCGGCAGCCACCTTCCACCATGCAGTAGGCTTGCCCGTAGCAGGCATTTTGGCATCTATGACGGGCGGCACACCCATCAGCCGCCGCTGCACGAGGTAGATGCCCCACAGCATCAGCAACCCAAACAGGGTTTGCGTGCCCGTGATGTGCCCCACATTGTAACCCTCGGCATATGCCAGCTTGACGATCGTAGACAGTACACCGAAACTGCAAGCTCCGGCAAAGACGAATAATCCCCCTTTCAATTTTCCATTCATACACGTTACAGATAAAAAAGTGAGGCAAAGGTACAAAAGGTTTCGCAACTGTAGTGATTTAGAAGCATGAGGAAACGAAGTATATCTAATCGATTATGAAAAGGCTAAATCACAGCCAATTATCATACTGTTTGTTTTTGATAAATTCGCAGTCAATCAAATTACCTTCCGACTACTCAGCCCTCCCCCCCACAAAAAACAAACAAGGCTGCACCCACGTGCAGCCTTGCTGTATGTATCTGTTGCGACAGACCTCTGTTACGGGGTTACTGTTGTGTCAAACTTCTTCATCGCACGCACAGGGTGGGAGTTGGAGCGAGACGCTGCCCCAGGGGTAATAGGTTCACCCCCAGAGCAATAGATGATGTATGCGAAGTTAGGATCGTATTCTGTCGATGTCCAATAATCGTTGTCAGACAATGGGGTAGCAGTATCTTCTTCTTCCAGTATGGGGTTCAATGTCTCTTT
>CALNCC010000052.1 GCA_937875275.1 uncultured Dysgonomonas sp.
GCACAGCGAAGACTTTGGTCGCAACTATGCTACTGCAACTTTCGAAATGTTTAAACCTGACAAATGGGGTTCTACTTTTATGTTCGTCGATTTAGATTTCAACCAATCGAAAGGAAATATTGGATTGGCATATGCAGAAATCGCCCGTGATATAAAACTCGGCAAATTGCCTTTCATGGCTCACGTAGAGTACAACGGCGGATTTGGACAAGGATTCACTATCCCCAATGCTTACCTTGCGGGGGCTTCAACTGGAACAAATATCGCAGGCATCAACCTTGGCACATATGTGGTATACAAATATCATGCTTTCGAAAAAGTGAGCCACGATGTACAATGGACTGTTACATGGAGTAAAAACCTGTGCAATGACAAAGTTACCTTGTCGGGATTCTTTGACCTATGGACTGAAAACAAAAACAGAGGCAATGGTCCGGGCGAAAGCGGAAAGAAAATAGTTATCCTTACCGAACCCCAAGTTTGGTACAACCTAACTCCTAACCTGTCCTTAGGGTCTGAAATAGAAATCAGCAGCAACTTTCTGACTGACAAGAATTTCAAAGACAAAGCCTTTGTGAATCCGACAATAGCAGCTAAATGGAATTTTTAATCTCTAATAAATAAAATCTCATGACTGCATTTTTAGATAAATATTTCAAACTGACCGAAAACAAAACGTCAGTCCGTAAAGAATTAATAGCGGGAGTTATTACCTTCCTCACCATGTCTTACATCCTCACAGTCAACCCTAACATATTGGCTGATGCGGGTATGGATCGCCACGCCCTGTTTACCACAACGGCATTGGCTACAATCTTTGCTACCATGCTGATGGGCATCATGGCAAAACTGCCTATCGCTCAAGCTCCGGGAATGGGGTTGAACAGCTTCTTTGCCTATTCGGTAGTTATATCGATGGGGTACTCGTGGCAATTTGCCTTGACTGCGGTATTCCTCGAAGGTATCATATTCATATTGTTGACACTGTTTAATGTTCGCGAGCTTATCGTTCAGAGTATTCCTAAGGTGTTGAAAGATGCGATACCCGTAGGTATCGGATTCTTTATCACCCTCATCGGACTGAAAGGCGCAGGCATCATCGTTGGCGACCCGAACACACTGCTTACACTTGGCGATTTCTCGCACCATGGTGTATGGATAGCGATGTTAGGATTGCTTATTACCGCCGTGCTGTTTGTTCGCAATGTGAATGGTGCTATCTTGATCGGTATTATTGCCGCAACAGTATTCGGGCTGATACTTGGAGACGTTAAACTGCCTGAAACATCTATCATATCGTTGCCACCGTCTATTGCCCCTATCTTTGCTCAATTTGAGTGGGATCACGTATTCACGCTCGACATGCTCATCGTCGTGTTCACATTCTTGTTCGTAAACCTGTTCGACACTATCGGGACATTGATCGGCGTCGTATCTAAAGCCGGATTGGCTGACGAGAACGGCAACTTCCCTCAAATGAAGAAAGCCTTGCTTTCCGATGCTTTGGGAACTACTGTTGGTGCAGTTTTAGGAACAAGTACAATCACGTCGTATATCGAGAGTGCATCAGGTGTTGCATCGGGCGGGAAAACCGGTCTGACGGCAGTCAGTACAGCCATGATGTTTGTTCTGGCATTATTCTTCGCCCCATTATTTCTGATGGTTCCGGCAGCGGCTACCGCTCCGGCACTTATCATCGTAGGGTTGTTTATGATCTCTGCCGTATCGAAAATCAATTTCGACGACATGACCGAAGGTCTGCCGGCATTTATTACCATAGCGTTTATGCCGTTTACATACAGCATCGCACAAGGGATCGTTTTCGGTATGCTGAGCTTCGCTCTGATCAAAGCATTCTCGGGTCGCCACAAAGATGTAACGGTTACGGTATATATCATTGCAGCGCTATTCTTGATGAAGATAATACTTGATGCTTGCCACATTATTTAATAAAAGTCGAAGCAACGCCTCAATCGGGCGGATGCTATAAGTTATACAAGACCGGTCAGACAAACATGTCTGACCGGTCTTTTTTGTAAGCGTTGTGGAGATACAACAGCTCCCGAGAGGCGATATACCTCTTTATCGAAACATGGAGTTTTTATGATCGACGAAACAGAAGAGAAATTCTTTAATATGGTCTATTAATATTTTACCTTTGATGTAAATGAAATAAAAGATTTCGTAATGGCTGTGAACGCTATCATCAAACAATCGAAAATGTGGAACCCTTGGCATGGCTGTCATAAGTTGAGCGAAGGCTGCAAGCATTGCTACGTCTACCGTGGCGATGCGAGACGAGGTGTTGATAGCTCAATTATTTCACAAACGAAGAATTTTGATTTACCCATTCAGAAAAAACGAAATGGAGATTATAAAATCTCTCCGGGAACGATGGTCTACACTTGTTTCACTTCCGATTTTTTGCTCAAAGAGGCTGATGAATGGAGGGGCGAAGCATGGAATATGATGCGTGTTCGCAAAGATTTGCACTTTATGATGATTACCAAACGCATCGACCGTCTTATGGAAGTCTTGCCCGATGATTGGGGAGAGGGCTATGATAATGTAACGATCTGCTGCACTGTTGAAAATCAGATTAGAGCAGATTACCGTTTGCCAATCTACAAATCGGTGCCAATCAAACATAAAATCATTATTTGCGAACCTCTTTTAGAACAAATAGATTTACAACTTTACGACATTGGCTCTTGGGTAGAGCAAGTTGTGGTAGGTGGAGAATCGGGTATTGAGGCTCGTCCTTGCAACTTTGAATGGATAATGGGACTTCACAAATTGTGTCTCGCAGAGAATGTGATGTTTTGGTTCAAACAGACAGGAGCAAAATTCATCAAAGATGGAAAATTATATCCGATCAGAAGACAGTTACAACATCCACAAGCGAGAAAAGCAGGTATTAATTTAACTAACAGGCGTAGTCCTTAAGTCCCTAACTGCCTGTGTAGACAAAGATTGTAATCTCCAAAAGCCGACACAATTATTTGAAGGCAAAGACACTGACACTTGGCATTAATCTTCAATTCTGCTTTCTGCTTATGTTTTTCAATACTCGGAATTAAGAAAAGAGCAACAAAACAGATGCGAGACTCAACTATATTTCAGAAATTTACCATGCAAATAAAAAACTTGTTGTAACTTAGAGAACGTTTAATTTTATAATGCCTA
>CALNCC010000053.1 GCA_937875275.1 uncultured Dysgonomonas sp.
TTTTCGACAGAATGCTTAATCGACATTGTGCAGATCGTGCCCCATACGTTCTTTTTTAGTTTTCATGTAGAACATATTATGTTTGTTGGGTTCTATCTCTATCGGAATATTTTCAACAATCTCCAACCCGAAAGACTCAAGCCCTATACGTTTCACGGGATTGTTGGTTATGAGTTTCATCTTGCTCACATCTAAATCTCGCAGAATCGCAGCTCCGACGCCGTAGGTACGTTCATCGGCATTATATCCTAAGTGCAGGTTAGCATCTACCGTATCGTAGCCTTCGTCTTGCAATTTATAGGCATGTATCTTAGCCATCAGACCGATGCCTCGCCCCTCCTGATTGAGGTACACGATAACGCCTTTCCCCGCCTCTTGTACCATCTCCATTGCTTTATGCAGCTGCTCACCACACTCGCATCGGTACGACCCGAAGATGTCGCCTGTGGTACATGACGAATGCATGCGAACCAAGATAGGCTCATCCTTCTCCCATATGCCTTTTATAAGCGCAGCGTGTTCCAATCCATTTTCTATCTGTTTGAAAGGGATGATTCGGAAATCTCCGTATTGAGTCGGTAGCTTTGCTTCAACACCTTTATCAATCAGAGTTTCTCTTTGCAAACGATATTTTACAAGATCGGCGATAGATATGATTTTCAAATCATGTTCTTTGGCAAATACCATCAGTTCGGGCAAGCGAGCCATTTCGCCATCTTCTTTCTTTATTTCTATCAGAGTGCCTACGGGAGACAGGCCAGCCAACTTGGCAAGGTCAATTGCAGCTTCGGTATGCCCGATGCGGCTAAGTACACCTTTATCTTTCGCCCTCAATGGGAAAATATGTCCGGGACGACCCAAATCTTCCGATTTAGTGTTTTTATTTGCCAAAGCGACTAAAGTTCGAGCTCTGTCGTGTGCCGATATCCCGGTTGTACAACCTTCGGTAAGCAAATCGACCGAAACCGTGAACGGTGTCGCATGAACAGATGTATTGCTCGTTACCATCATTGGCAAGTCCAATTCTTCGCAACGCTCTATTGTCAATGGTGCACAAATCAACCCTCGTGCATATTTTTCCATAAAATTGACTTTCTCCGGCGTAACGAACTCGGCAGCCATAATCAAATCCCCTTCGTTTTCACGATCTTCATCGTCAACAACTATTACAAAGTTGCCTTTTTTTATTTCTGCGATAGCTTCATCTATCGTGTTCAGTTTTATATCACTCATATCTCAATTATCTTTTCTTTTTTAATTCGTTATCCATTTGTTTTACCAAGTATGGGTACAGCCATGCGTACAATAATGCACCCAATGCAAGTAGTGCATTGCTTTTGGTTGTAGCCTTTTTTAATAAATATTTACAATAATTGGTGTAGTATGTAATAGATCTGATGAAAGATATTGCATAGACAGCTACGGAGATGATGAGAAGCCATTGCACGAGCCAATGCCCCCATATCATAGATAGGATAAGCAGAAGGAGTGTAAATATATACTGAGGAAGAGTGAGTCTCGAACTCTGTTTAAAGTTGTTATACTCCTTTTCTGCCATTTCGTAATTCTTAATATATATACGAGTATCTATCAGCGTATCTCCTCGTTCTTTCAACAAGCTGAGTGCAATTATCTGATTTTCCTGATCGTATCCGTAATGTTCGTAATTTTGAGCAATATCTTTCAATTGGTCGTTAGACCGTTCTCGGAAGTTGCTTAATATCTCCGGATCAGGATTCAGATTAACTATGTCAGGTATATTTCTTATATCTACCAGTATATCGTCATTATTAACCTTACTGCTTATTCGAAGCAATTTTCGGAATATCTTACCATACGCTTCGGCATTGAATAGGTCTGAATCTTTCATCGACTTGTAGGTAAGGAATACTCCCAACGGGAACAAGACTACCGAACTCAACCACACACCTTCCCACTCGGGCCACACGCCATCGCGAGCCATCTTAATCCCTATATTGTTGATGATGTAATATATGATAAACAGAATTACCGATACTACCACCGGCATACCTAAGCCTCCTTTTCGGATAATTGCACCTAATGGTGCACCGATGAAGAAGAAAATTATACATGCAAATGACAATGTGAATTTCTGATGCCATTCTACATTGTGCCGACGAATACTTTTATTCAGATCATTTTTCAATCCGGTCGATTGATAAGTATCCATATTCGATTTTATTAACTGAGACTGATTGGCGGCTCTATCCCATGCTTGCACCTTTTCAGATAATCGCAATGTAGCCAACAACGAATCAATATCCATTATCAAATTTTTATTTTCTTCCGTTATTCGACTTTTACGATCTTCCTTTTCTTTTCGTTTCAATGCATCATCAGCAAATGGTAACACAGGCACATTTTCTGTTATTTCCATTTCCCGACCAAAGGGTCCGAAATATGATTCATTGAGGGACATTAGGTCTTTTGTATCCAGTGTGTCGAGGCGAATCTGCATCGAGTCGATACTATATGTCAGATCAGTAAGATTTTTTGCCTTTTGAGACATTTCCATATACGATTCGTCTACCCGATTAAAATTACCATCGAATGAGACGATAATCCTTTTCATCTTAAAATTCTCTTTCGTGTAGCGAGAATGATTTGTATTCGTTCCGTTTCGGCGTCTTTCGCTTCGTGATGTGTTTGTTTTGGTATTACTTTCACTCTGTTTGGTAAACTGCTGTCCGTCATACATTGTCAGTTGGAAGAACGTCTTATCTTCCGACATCATCATCTTTGCCGAGTCGGCAACCATCACCGATATTTTTTCATAATCTTTGGTGTCATATAGCATGAAACCGTAGAGCATACCCGTTTCGGGATTCTTTGTCTTAACAAATACATTGTACGATATATTTTTCGATCCGCCAATTTCGTAAAACGCCCCTTCTGGAATATCCAACTCCAAGGCTTTTTGTTTAATGGAATTTAGTAAGGTTTGCATTTTTACATTGATGCGTGGCATAGCATCATTTTGAAAGAAAAATGCCCCGATAGAGATGAAAATAATAAGTACAATAAGTGGCTTCATCATTCTCAGCAACGATACTCCTGAAGCCTTGATTGCAAGCAATTCAAGTTTTTTGCCCATGTTGCCGAACATCATCAGCGCCGCCAACAGAATAGCTAACGGCAATGCCATAGGAATAAGTGCCAATGCTGCATAGAAGAACATCTCTCCTAATATGGCTAAATCGAGTCCTTTGCCGACAAATTCTTCGATATTCTTCCATAGAAACTGCATCAATACGATGAAGAGACATATGGTGAATGTCATCATAAATACCGGTATAAACGACAGAAGTGCGTACCTATGTAATCTTTTTATGTAGAGCATTACAAGCTATCAATAGAATTTTAGCTACAAAAGTAGTAAAAAGAACCTTTTTACGCTTACTTTATAAGCCTAAAGATAGTTATAAAACAGAAAAGTCGCTATAATTTGCCAAGAGGAAATTTTGGTTATAATTTGGTTGCTCGCAGCATCTCTCTTTTTCCGGGAGGACCGGGTAGTCGCTCAACTCGAAATCCGACTTCTTGCATAATTCGGCGAATAGCACCTTTTGCGCAATATGTGCATAGTATTCCTTTGTGGTTAAGGTGCTTATATACAATCTCAAATATTAGTTTCGACCACATCTCGGGTTGCTTGTCGGGAGCAAAGGCATCGAAGAAAACTAAATCGTATTTTTGAGGTAAAATGTAGTTTGCGCCAATTTGTGAGAAATCTATCCATATCTTATGAAGCGAAAAGTATTCACTTATTTCAACCTCCACATTCCATTCCGCAGCATGCAGATTTTCATAAACAGCCCGATTACAAGATAACAGATCGGGATAGTTTAGCTGCTCTACTATTTCACCAGATATAGGATAAGCCTCAACAGAGGTATATATGATTTTCTTTTTACTATTTTCGGCCTCAATCTGGGCGAGCAGTGCATTTAACCCTGTTCCGAAACCGACCTCGAATATATTTATTTCATTCTTTGCACAATGAGTCAATCCGGCGTTGAAAAAAACATGACGAGATTCTTGTATTGCACCATTTACTGAATGGTAATGCTCATCCAATGCAGGGACGAACAGCGTACACGACCCATCGGAAGTAAGTTCTACCTGAGGTTGAGAGCTCATGAATGTTTCTCGATCAGAACCGTTGCATAAGCCGCAAAACCTTCTTGCCGCCCAACAAATCCCATTCGCTCCGAAGTAGTTGCTTTGATGGATATATCTTCAATATCGATATTCAATATCGAAGCCATCACAGTTTGCATTTGAGGAATGTGTGGATTGATTTTCGGCTTTTCGGCACATATTGTAGCATCAATATTTCCTATTACATAGCCTTTAGTTGCTATGAGCTCTTTTACCTGCCCTAATAAAAGTTTACTGTCTACATTCTCATATTCATCCGCCGTATCGGGAAAGTGAAAACCTATGTCGCGCATGTTAGCAGCACCCAATATGGCATCGCATATAGCATGAATTAGGACATCCGCATCGGAATGTCCTAATAAACCTTTTGTATATTCTATCTTGATCCCACCGAGCCACAAATCACGCTCTTCGACGAGTTTGTGTACATCGTAACCGAAGCCTACTCTGATTTTCATATCTGTATTATCTATTTACCATACGTTTGATTCCGTCAGTGTCGAACGCAAGAGAAAAACGCAATGTTTGATCTAATGGGTTTGCCTGTCCTGCCGTAGAAAGGAGGTATGCAGCATCTAATTGGAATGCACTAAGTTTAAATCCGGCTCCGAATGTCATATAACGACGATTACCTTTCATCTTGTTTTCGTGATAGTATCCCGAACGAACACGGAACTTACCGTCATAATCGTATTCTGCACCGAACGACCAAACTAATTCTTTCATCTTTTCTGAGAATCCTCCGTCTGCTGTCCCAAACGATTTGAAGATTCCCGATATAGAGCTTGTATTATTGTATTCTTCAACTCTCTTCATGTATTCCTCGCGGCTTTCGCTTTCGCCCATAATAGGAGGGGTAGGGACTAACAGTTTATTCATGTCGGCACTGAAAGACAGTGTGCTCACATCATTCATCGGATACATTAGCGAAGCACCGATACGCATATTGGCAGGAATGAATTGTTTTGTAGCATTGTCATCAATAGACATTTTACCGCCAAGATTAGACAGGTTGACCCCGAAACTCAATAGACTTTCCGAATTGCCTAAGAATATATAAGACTCGTTGTACCCCGAAATATCGGCAGCGACTGTATTGCCGGCTGAGATTTCATCACTTGCACCCGAATAATCGGAATGCAACCATCTGAGAGCAACAGCCATAGAGAATGTTTGAGATAGTTTGCGCGAATATCCGAGATCTATTGACATTTCGTTCGGAGAGATGCTGTTGATGTTTTCGCCATGCATGTCGAAGATATTGATGTCTCCAATCTTGAAATATCTGATAGATCCACTGATTGCCTGATCGTCATTCGATCCTAATTTAAAGAAGCCAACTGCTTGCATCAAGGCGATATCGTCAACCAATTTTCTGAGCCAAGGTGTATACGATAGCGCAAATCCGCTCGAACTGGTAGCAAAAGCGTATTTCGAAGCATTCCAATGTTGAGAATATACATCGGGAGCTGTTGCCACACCTGCATCCCCCATACCGCCTGCGCGGGCATCAGGAGAAATTGACATCGATGGCATTGTTGTCAATATCGGATTAAAGTCTTTGCTTCCCTGTTGCGCCAAAGCGTTACCTGAGATAGAAATAAGACAAAAAAGTAATAAGAGGTTTTGGAATAACTTTTTCATATATACGAAATTAAAAGTATAAAATATGTTTTTTTAATGCTGGTGTTTTTTGTTTCCTTTAGTTGTGTGCTATATATATCAAAACTTTAAGTTGACCGATTTATTGTTTCAAGTCGCTTTTTTAACACGTTCTGCAAAGCTTTCAGCAAATATATACATTTAGCAACATAGAATCCTCAATCCATCCGTTTAATTTGTCCCCAATGCTGATTTTGCCAACTCCGGCAGGAGTGCCTGTGAAAATGAGATCTCCGGTTTTGAGGGTGAAATAGCGGCTTGCATATGCTATAATCTGATCGATGGAGTGGATCATGTCTGAGGTATTGCCTTGTTGTACAGTCTGGTCGTTTATCTGTAAAGAAAAATTACATGCCGATAAATCGACATTCTCTTTGTTGATGAATGTTCCCACTGCTGCCGAGTTGTCAAATGCTTTAGATATTTCCCAAGGCAATCCTTTTGCTTTCAGTTTCGATTGCAGATCGCTTGCTGTAATATCTAACCCGATAGTGATTTCATCATAATAACGATGGGCAAAACGCTCAGCTATATTTTTCCCCATTTTATTTATTTTGACCACAACCTCTGCCTCATAGTGTATGTCGGACGAAAAGTCGGGAATATAAAATTCATTTTTATCGTTATGTAATAGTGCAGTATCAGGTTTTTGAAATAATACGGGATCGTCATTCTTGTCCGACGGTTCTCGTTTCATCTCGATATTATGAGACTGATAATTCAGCCCGACACATACTATTTTCATTCGTTTGTTGTTTTTTATGCTTGTCGTATCTCTCAGGAGTGTTTTTTCTTTATTCCGCCAAATATCTGGCGTACCTTCATCGATAACACACCGAATACGCCTTCTCTGAATATACCTGAACTCATTTTTGATACACCGCGCACTCTGTTGACAAAGATAATAGATACCTCCTTGACTTTAAATCCAAGAATATAGGCTGTGTATTTCATTTCCACCTGAAAGGCATAACCTTTAAACTGTATTTTATCTAAGTCAATCGACTCCAATACTGCCCGTTTGTAACAGACAAATCCGGCAGTGGTGTCGTATATCTTCATTCCTGTAATTACACGTACATATATGGATGCGAAATAGGACATAAGTACGCGTCCCATAGGCCAGTTGACTACATTAACCCCGGTGCTGTATCGCGACCCTACTGCAACATCAGCATCATCGGAAACGCATGCGTCGTGCAAGCGCAACAAATCCTTAGGGTTGTGAGAGAAGTCAGCATCCATCTCGAAAACGTATTCATAGTCGCGTTTCAATGCCCATTTAAAACCGGCAATATAAGCCGTGCCAAGTCCGAGTTTACCTTCGCGTTGCACCAAATGTAGGCGGTCGGCATATTCGCCTTGCAATTCTTTCACCTTGTCGGCTGTACCATCGGGCGAATTGTCATCTATAATTAATAGATCGAAAGGGTGAGACAAATTGAACACTGCCCGTATGATGGCTTCTATATTTTCTATTTCGTTATATGTTGGTATGATTACAATCGATTCGGACATTTATATATACGTTTATTTATGGTGCTGTATGAAATAAAAGAAGTCAAAAATAATATATACTTAGGTTAGGAGCAAATGTAACTCGTGGAAAGAACAAAACTATCGACCTTCTCTTGAAGAAAGCCGATAGAATATGATTTGTTTTAGCCACTTATGCTATTGCTTACGAGCAGATACCCGAGCAGGCTTGAGCATGTTTGTTCAACAGTCCGTATCCTTCACTCATTGTACGTCTGCGTTCCCATATTTGCTCTAATGTCTCATGATCACCTATTGCCGGAAGATCATTCTTGCGTGAGTTCTCTAAGAACAACCAAGCGTATTCAGAGGCTATGGCAGAATCTCTCAGAGTTGGCAATTGAGGATGCAGCTTACCTGCATTTATAGAATCGGCAAACAAGTCACACAATATGTCAATGTTTTTACCGCCGAAGGGTTCTTCAATAATATGTGTCTCATTTACACCACGCAACTCAACATAAGCTGTTTTGAAGTCGTGGGTCATATGGCAAACACCCTTTGTGCCGATGATGTCGACATAAGAATTGTGTGATTGATCTTTCGCCAACTGGCCATATACATGTCCTTGTGTGATGTCAAAGACTACACCATTTTCAAATGTTCCGTGAGCTTGTAACCACCAAGGGTCTTTGTAGTCCCACATACGAACGGCTTGCGCGTTCCATGTTTTAAATTCACATCCGGCATACCATCGTGTAATGTCTACATAATGCATCCCACAATCGTGGAAAGAAGGGCCTTCATATTCATGTCCTTCGCCCGGCGCAAGTCCCGGAGTGAGATGGCATATTCTGATGATAGCCAAATCTCCGATTTCGCCTGAAGCAATGAATTTTTTTATCAAGTTGTGATACCACGAATTTCGCAAGTATAGATTCACTGTCGATAATCCTTTCGATTTTTCGGCAGCGTGTACAGCATCCCACTCTTTTTCAATAGAATCGGCTATTGGTTTTTCCGCAATGATATGCTTACCCGTGCGAACAGCTTTGTCAATCTGTATCTTACGTAGATCAGCTAATGTGAACAAACCTACAACTTTTACCTCCGGGTCGTTGAAGATATCGTCTTCGTTACCTGTAACAATAGATGTTGGCGATAATTCTTTGGCTAAAGCTCTTACACCTTCGTTGCTATCGCATATGTATGCGATGTCCCATTTTCCGCTCTTTTGCATTTCTTCGAGGTAGAATCCGCCCATTCTACCAAGCCCGATTATTCCAACTTTAATTTTTGAATTCATTTTACTACAATAGGTTTGTTTGTCTCGACTTGAATATCTTAGTTTCTTACTTTGTTCTTCCGGTATCCTTGGTGTATAAATTTTATACTGAGCGTGAATTTATTTATTTTCTGGGGGAATTGCTATAAAAGCAAGCCGTATTTATGGAATTTTAAACTTTTTGAAATCTATTTAATAAAAACACAGACAAATGTCTAACTAAAAACTTTATTGCCATGAAAAACTCAATAAATATCAATACCAATGACTGGTGCGATCTCGTTTTCGAAAATAAAAATAAACAGTATGGAGCGTATGAGCTCAGGCAAGAAGCAGATAAGGGATATCTGATTGCTTTTCTTTTAACTTTGTTGTTTGTTGTAGCCATTTCGGTATTTCCGTTGTTGTTCGATTTTTCTCCGCCGAAGGACAAAGACACACCTTTGACTAAAGATATAGAATATAGGATGGTAGAAATAAATAACATAGTGAAGCCCAAAGTGGAACTACCACCTGATATGCCCAAACCTGAGCCTCCGAAGAAAATAAAGAAAACAATAGTGTACACAATTCCGGACATTGTTCCCGATGATCAAGTAGAAACCGGTAAAGAGCTAAAAGATATGGAAACAGTACTGAATAGCGGTGCTGCAATAGGTACAGCAGACGTTCCCAATGGCTCTACCGACGGAGATGCTGTTGCGCCCGATCAGGTGGTGGAATATGTCGAAGCCCAGCCGACATCCAACATTATCAATATAGCCGAACAAGAACCCGAATTTCCCGGAGGTGCAACGGCTCTATACGACTATTTGAAGAAAAATGTTCAATATCCGCCTATGGATAAAGAGAATGGCATTCAGGGAAGGGTTGTCGTTAAATTCGCGGTAATGTCTGATGGCAAGATAGATAAAATAGAAGTTGTAAAAGGTGTCAGTC
>CALNCC010000054.1 GCA_937875275.1 uncultured Dysgonomonas sp.
TCGATGTTAATCATGATGGTTGCATTGTTTGGTATAATGTATTTCTTTATGATTCGTCCACAACAGAAGAAACAAAAAGCAATACAAGAAGCTCGCAACTCAATAAAAACAGGAGATAAAGTTGTTACTGCCGGCGGTATACATGGCAAAGTGAAAGATGTGAAAGAAGCAACTTTCATTCTTGAGATATCAGAAAATGTAAAAATAGAAATTGAAAAATCGTCTGTTTATGCATCTGCTGCTGATACTCAGCAACAAGGGAAATAATTTTCAACCAATACCACATAGTATAGCCGTTATATGAGCAATACTAACACAGAAATAATAGTTCAAGTCAGGGCTTTTCTCAAGAGATTATCATGGAAAAAGATTCTGACTTTGACTTTTTTTGTGATTTTATCGTCCATCTTTTGGTTTGCAACAGTTGTCAATCAAACGTTTGAAGACGACTATTACATTCCACTGAAATATGTGAATATACCCGATAGTATAACTTTCGACACACCTCTGCCCGAAGGAGTGAATGTAAAGGTCGAAGAAACAGGAGCTAATATATTTCTGTATTTCCTGACAAAGAGACAAGATTCTTTGGTCATTGATATCAGGCAAAATATTCTGAATCATTCGGGGCCTATAATTCTCGAACCGGAATTGACCCAAATGGTCAAAACGCTGTTTTTATTCAACACACGAGTTCTTGCACTCACCCCCGAAACGATCTCTTTGGCAAATGTGCCATTGGAACAAAAAGAATTGCCGGTGATATACGATGGATATATAGACCCTCCTACAGGCTATCTGGTAGATGAAGACATTGTTTTATATCCCGAGTTTGTAACAGCATATGGCAGTCGCCAAAGATTAGATTCGTTAGACTATGCCTATACCGTAAACGATACAATACGAGATGTTGTAAGCAACAAACCTCATTCGGTGGCGATAGCTCCGGTAAAAGGGGTTAAGTTTCTTCCCGATGCCGTGCAATTGTCTGTCCATGTAGATGAATACACCACCAAAACGGTTGTTGTCCCCATCAAATGCATCAACTTACCATCTAACTTGGCTATTCGATTTTTTCCATCATCGGTGTCTGTATCATTCTTCATCGGACTGAAACGTTATAGTGAAATATCGGGCGAAAGTTTCAACATCACAGTAGACTATAACGACATCAAAAATCTGAAAACGACAACAATACCCGTCAGAATAATTGATAGTCCTATTCCACCTCAAACGTTGAAACCTCACGAAATTGAGTTTATTCTTGAACAGAAGTAAGTAACAGTTGTTTTATACTGTGATCTTATTCCAAAAACATATTTGAATGTCTATTATTTTAGGTATAACAGGCGGGATTGGCAGTGGGAAGTCCACTGTATCCACGATACTAAAATTGTGCGGTATTCCTGTATACATAGCCGATGTGGAAAGTAAAAAACTAACCGACAGTTCCGCTGAAATAAAAAAGCAGTTGATCGAATTATTTGGGAAAGAGATTTACTCTGCGGATGCGAAGTTGAATAAAGCACTTTTGGCATCACACATTTTCGCAGACAAAGAAAAATTGAATAAAGTAAACTCAATAATTCACCCAGTGGTAAAAAATGACCTTTGCGAATGGATAGCATCAAACGTAAGTCACCATGTAGTAGCAACAGAGTCGGCGATATTATTCGAGTCGGGATTCGATAGTATTGTAGACAAAACAATACTGGTATACACTCCACTAGAAGAAAGAATCAGCAGAATAGTAAAAAGGGACAGTAGTTCGTACGACAAGGCGATAGAACGCATAAAAAGCCAAATGCCGGACGAGGATAAAATAAAATTGGTAGACCATGTCATCGTAAACGATGAGTCAAAATCATTGATCGAACAGACATTATCTGTAATAAGTAATCTGAAATAAGTTTCACAGCATGTGCTCCCACAACAATTCGTATAAGAATATATTTGAAGCCAATAAAAAATGGATTGACAAGAAATTAGCCGAAGATCCTGATTTCTTTAATAATCTGGCGAAAAATCAAACTCCCGAATTTTTGTATATCGGTTGTTCGGATAGTCGTGTACATGCCAACGAAATAATGGGGCTTGAGCCCGGAGAGGTATTCGTTCATCGCAACATCGCAAACATGGTCGTCAATGCCGATCTGAATGTTTTGTCTGTCATCAATTATGCGGTCATTCATCTCAAAGTAAAATATATTGTTATCTGCGGACATTACGATTGTGGAGGGGTGAAAGCAGCTATGGAATCTCGCGATTTGGGTATACTCAATCCATGGCTGCGAAACGTCAGAGACGTATATCGCCTGCACGAGAAAGAATTAGATACGATTACAGACGTCGGAGAAAGATACAATCGGTTGGTTGAGATCAATGTGTATGAACAATGCCTCAATGTGATTAAAACAGCCGAAGTGCAAAAATCTTATTTAGAAACGGGCTATCCGTTGGTATCGGGACTTGTTTTCGATCTAAAGAAAGGAACACTGATTGACCTCAATATCGATTTCGATAAAGAGCTAAATCGTGTACGGAAAATTTACGACTTAACGAAAGGACAATAATTATAATTATGAAGAAGAATATATATACACTATTTGTTTTTGCAATCTTGCTATCTGTATGGGGATGTAACACCCCAAAAAACGACAACGAAAAAACTCTGTCGGTAACAATTGAACCACAGAAGTTTTTCTTGGAGAAAATCGTGGGAGACCGATATGTGGTCAACTGTATCATGTCGGGCAATTCAAACCCCGAGAGTTTCGATATGTCTCCGATGCAGGTTGCGACAATTTCGAAAAGTGAAGCATACTTCAAAACAGGGCTTTTGGCTATCGAGAACCAATGGTTTGACAATATTCTCAAAAATAATTCAGACATAAAACTTGTCGATTGTTCGGAAGAAATCATCCCCCTTGGCGATCATGCCTGCTGCGATCACGACCACAGTCATGATCATCATGGACATGCCGGCGTCGATCCACACATATGGAGTTCACCCGGCACTGCTATGAAGATGGCTGATAATATGTACAAAGCTATGTTGCAAATAGATGAAGATGGCAAGGACTATTATACGGATAACTACAATAAACTGGTAACCGAAATCAATGAGACGGACAGTATAATACGCTCGTATGTTGAGAAAGCTCCCTCAAAATCATTTATCATTTACCATCCGTCGCTGAGCTATTATGCCCAACAATATGGATTGAATCAGTACACAATAGAAAAAGACGGCAAGCAACCTTCTCCTACCCAATTGAAAGAACTTATAGATACCTCGAACGAAGATGGCGTTAAAGTCGTTTTTATGCAGATGGAATATGATCAGAAAAATGCTGAGACAATAGTGAAATCAATAAATGGCAAATCCGTCTCTATCAACCTGATGGCATATAATTGGAGCGATGAAATGATAAAAATAGCCAAAGCATTAGCAGAATAAAAAATGGCAGAGAAAATTATTCAGATATCAGACCTCAATGTCGGTTATGACGACAAACCTCATATTCTGACCGGAGTGTGTCTCGATGTTTATGAAAACGATTTTTTAGGAATAATAGGTCCTAATGGTGGTGGCAAAACAACTTTGTTGAAAGCAATACTCGGATTGATAAAACCTTCTGCCGGGAAAATATCATTTCTCCATAAAGGCGTGGTTATAGAGAATATGAATATCGGATACCTACCACAGCTCAATCAGATAGATAAAAAATTCCCTATCTCGGTGCTGGATGTGGTTTTGTCCGGATTACGTCCTAAGAGGAAACTGATCTCTAAATACACATCCGACCAAAAAGATAAAGCTACAGAGATCGTTGCACAGGTAGGTTTGTCTAAATATTTGAATACTTCCATCGGCTCTCTGTCGGGAGGACAATTGCAGCGCGCACTCTTGGGTCGTGCAATCGTAGACAGTCCCGATTTATTGATCCTCGACGAACCAAACTCGTATGTAGATAAACGTTTCGAGTCTGATTTCTATAAGTTATTGACAGTCATAAATCAAAATACAGCTATTATCCTTGTTTCCCACGACATAGGCACTACTATCTCGCAAGTAAAGAATATCGCCTGTGTAAATGGAGGCTTGCATTATCATGCAGGTACAGATATATCAAAGGAATGGATGCAGAAACACTACTCCTCGTGTCCGATTGAGATATTAGCTCATGGAGATTTCCCACACAGGGTTTTAGGCAATCATGACAATTGCGATTGCTGCAAATAATTAACAGAAACACCATAAACAACCTTACCAATGAACCACACACTAATCAGAATTGCACAAAGATTCCGGATTGAGGGAGTAATAAAAAACATCTGCCCCTTAGGTGCGGGATTGATTAATGACACCTATTTCGTAGAAACTCAAGGTGCAGCATCCAACTATATTCTGCAACGTAAAAACAGCACTATTTTTAAGGATATTCCATCCATGATGGATAACATTAGTAAGGTAACCTCCCATCTGAAAAAGAAAATCGAGGCACAAGGAGGTAACCCTCTGCGAGAAGCAATGACGCTTACCCCGACTAAAGATGGAGCGTTATTCGACAAAGATGAGGACGAAGAATACTGGGCTATGTGTTTGTTTATAGAAGATACGATTACACACCAATATGCATCGTCGCTGGCATTGGCTTATCAAGGAGGAAAAGGTATCGGACAATTTCAATCTATGTTGGCCGATATGCAAGAAACACTGACAGATATCTTACCCGGATTTCATAACATCCGTTTTCGCTTCGAACAATGGGACGAAGCAATAAAAGTCGATAGAGCCGGAAAGGTCAAGGATCTGATAACCGAAATAGGATGGATCAACGAATACAGGGACGAAATGCTTGCTTTCTGGGAAAAAGTAGAAACGGGTATTATTCCTACTCGTGTAACCCATAACGACACAAAAATAAGTAATATACTTTTCGACCAATTGGGTGAAGTTCTCTGTGTAATAGATTTAGACACGGTGCTCAACAGCACTTGTCTGAATGATTATGGCGATGCTGTCCGGTCGTATACCAATGCGGGATTAGAGGATGACAAGAATCTTGAAAATGTGTTTGTAAAAATGGATGTTTTTGAAAGTTATACTAAAGGATATCTCACCGAAGCAAAATCATTCTTGACACAAGAAGAACTTGATAATTTGGCATTCTCGGCAAAATATATCACCTATGAACAAATACTTCGGTTCTTAATGGATTATATCAACGGGGATACCTATTACAGAACCAACTACGACGGACACAATCTGGTTCGCACCCATGCACAATATAAACTTCTGCAATCAATAGAGGAGAATTTTGACGAAATGAAAGATCTTATAAAAAACCTGTGAGTCTACTTGATTCGTCCCACAGGCTATAAGGTTAAGATTTACAATCGAAAGATATACTTTATTTCATATCATTCAGATTATTTTCGATTGATATTATTTTCTTTTCTATCAGTTCGATCTCATTTTTCAGATCTTCTATTTTATGGTTCACATTTTTTAAAAGACTATTAGCACCCTTCGATGAAGATGAAATAGAAAGAAAATTCATGTTATTCTCATAGGTCTGAAGATCCAATTTCAGTTTGTTGTATATACGTACCAAATGGTCTTTTTCTTTATGGAATAAACGTTTAGCATTGTCAGACTTGGATATATCTTCCATATTGGACTTAAATGTGTTCATCCGTCTGTCCGATCTGTCTATTTTTAGCCTGTCATAGTGCGCGTCCACTGCTGCATGTAGTTCTTTATAGGCTCTATCTTTTTCTTTGAAAGGTACAAAACCGATATTATGCCATTCATCAACAAGCTTTTTCACTTCCTCTACAACCTTCTCCGAACTGAGCTCGTGATCTATATTTTTGATTTTTTCGACAATCTCTTGTTTTGCTGTAAGATTCGCTACTTCCTCGTCTTTTTGAGACACATTACTTTTCTTCTTTTGCTCGAAGAAATAATCACATGCGGCTACAAATTCTTTCCAAAGGCTATCTGAATATTTACGAGGTACCGGACCTACTGTTTTCCACTCTTTCTGGAGAATGATCAATTCATCTGTCGTTTTTTTCCAATCGGTGCTGTCTTTCAAGGCACTCGCTTTCTCACACAAGGCTTTCTTTTTCTCGAGATTTTCTTCCATGCCATCCTTTATCTCTTTAAAGAATTCACTCTTCTTGTTGAAGAATACATCGCACAGACTTCTGAATTCGTCAAATATCTGAGTATTAACCTTACGAGGTACAAAGCCGATTGTCTTCCATTGAGTTTGCAGATCAATGATCTCTTTGCTCTTCTCATCCCAAGCCTTCATCGTTGTCAAAGACTCAAAATCAATAGCCTTTAGTGAACCTATAATAGCGGTCTTCTGTTCAAGGTTACTATTTTCCTTATCTTTAAGAGATTCGAAATGAGCCTGATATTGTTTGTTGATTGTCGTTGAAGCCGCTTTGAAACGCTCCCATATCTCGTCTCTCAATTCTCTCGAAACAGGTCCACTTTCTCTCCATTGCTGGTGAAAATTTTGTAACTGATGAAACGCTGATACTACATCCGGTTCTTCAATCAATTTTTCTACCGACTCGCAGATACCGGTTTTCAGTTCAAGATTCTTCTTAAAATCATAATCTCTGAACTCATTATTTATTTTTATTAGATCGTAGAATACTTCGGTGTAACGTTGATAAGTTTTCCACAATTCTTTTTCTTTCGATGCCGGAACGTCTTTTATATCATTCCACTGTTGTTGCAAATCTTTGAAATCTTTATATAATTTATTGAAATCATCAGTACTTTCGGTAAGAGTTTTTATCGACTCTATTATCTCCAATTTCTTCTGATAATTTCCTTCTTTTATATTTTCTTCTTTTGTTATTTGTTCAGCTCTCTTCGCTTTTATGTCTCCTAAATATGTTTTCAAAACATCCTCAGCCGGATCAACAGCAGGCACAAAATCTTTAGCCTCATTGCCATCCGCTACAAATTGCTCCTTCTGTTCGTCTATTTCTGTCGAACGCATTTTGTAGTAGGCCTGTTTTAAAGATTCTACCTCTTGGCGTAGAGGTACACCATCTTGTACGGCAAGGTTTTTCAACTTTTCTATTATTTCATCCTTTGTCAAAGCTTCATCCTTTGGCAAGAGGGCTTCCGTAGGGTTAACTTGTTGCTCGTTAATTGCATCTTGCTGTGCGCTTCCCGGTGTAATCTCAGGAGTGTTAACTGGCAACTCAGTTTCTTGATTCTCAATCATATCAGTTAATAGTTTTTAATTGTGGAGCTAATCCATATATTTGAATAGGCAAATTAATGCTTTTTTTTCTAATCAACCTTATTTATTTTCTACTTTTTTCAATTATAAAGGATATTCCAAGATATTGGACGTAAAAATTTAGCAAACAAACCAGTTAAGCCGTATATTTCATGTTTTTTTGTAAAATCGGAAGTTGTGTATCCTGCCTTTACCGCACAAAAAGAAGAACTGTCTCTATGTTATTATGAGAGAAGCTTTTGATTTACTCAAAAGCCCCCCTCTTTGTTATATTATTTTTTTGTCCTTTTACATTCTGAAACCCAAGGTCAATAGCCCATTGAAAGTATTAGTCTTCAATGTTGCTTTTTCGGGAATGTAATCAACATTATCGTATATGAATGTCGGAGATGAATACAAATCAGACTTCTGACTCTTCATCACAAATGCCACATCCAGATAGAAGTTCTTTGTGAATCGGTATCCAGCCCCGCATGTAAAGTGGTTTGTATCCCCATCTACGATGTAATGAGGATCGGATCCGACAACTAAGACTTCTGTGCTATTATTCTTCAATTCTTTTTTGAAAGGGCTTTCCATCCAAGCATATCCTGCTCGCACCGATAATTGAGGTGTTACTCTGTATTCGCCTCCTATACGCACAGTAGATGTGCTCTTGAAGTCGCTCTTCAGAATATCATTGAATGTGTCTTTCCCCCAATACAAATTGTTGCCTCCATCATCGTACAACTTCATATTACCATAATTGGTGAGTTCGTAATCGACGCTAATAATCGCGTTTTTACCTATCACTCCGGCAAGACTCAGCGTCCATTTATCAGGGGTGTTGTATTTGTAATCGAAAGCTCCATAGTCGCTCAACACAAGACCTTTCTTATAATTTTTATCAAGCGTGTTTCCCTGTATATCAGCAAATTTAGAAATATCATGATCCAAATCAGCTGTATAGTAATCTGTCATCTTATACCATGTTGGCGAATGATAGGCCACACCGATTCTCAATTCTTGTATCGGCTTGAATATAAGACCGGTCTTAAGCTGCCAGCCCGAACCTTCGGTCTTTGTTTCGTTGTATAAATCATAACCGCCAATATTGTCAAGAGAAGTACCTTGAAAGAACTCTTCTGTATATGAAGCGTATTTGTGATAGTTGATATCTGTTACGGCCAATGTCATCCCAAAGCTCAACATATCGGCAAAGGTGGTTCCCATATTAAAATCATATGAGTTTATCGAGCCCTTTTCTCTCACATTCAGATAATTATCATTTGTTATGCCATTCATGTCTGTTACTGAATAATAACCCTGACTTTCGTTTGGTTTCTTAGGGTTCATCGGGTTTACCAAGAATGAATTATACCCCAGCACAGCTAACCAATTGTTCCCCCACGGGTTGTGCGAATCATTGCCCGATTCGATATCCGCCGGAGCATATCCGTTTGCGCTATATGCCAGGTAGTTAGTAAGACTATTATCTAAGTAATGTCCTTTAACGGCATATTTGCGGTCAAACGATTTTAATTTATTGTAAGAGAATCCCACATTCAGCAACGGCATAACCGTCTCATAAGTAGGGATAGACGCAACAAATGCAAGGTTGTCAAACGTAAATTTAAATTTAGATTCTTTCAACGATCCTCCACTTACTAACGGAGAAGCCATATCCGACTTGTTGTGCGTATTCTGAAAATTCATTGTAGTAACAACTTCCGAACTACGATATACGCCTATACCTGCCGGATTGATTGCTATACCTGTTATATCTCCACCAAGGGCTCCGAATGCACCACCCATCGATACGGCACGTGCCGTGCCGGTCAGGTCATTTTTCCCCAATTTGTATGCATCCACCTCTCCTTGCGAGAACACCAAGCTAGCAGGCAGAATGCTTAATATCGCTAATAATATATATTTATTCATAACTGATGATTTTATTTGTTCTGTTAAGAAAGAAGACCGACTATATTGCAGGCAGTCTTCCTTTTTTTATTGGATAATATTATCTGCTACGCCCACCGCTGGAACGTCCACTACTCGACGAAGAGCCGGAAGACCTGCTGCTCGACGAAGAGCTACTTCCTGAACTATAAGAAGACCCACTACTTGACGAGGAACTGCTTCCAGAACTGTAAGACGAACTCCTTGTACTAACCGTAGACCCACTACTGTTTGACTGATAAGATGAACTTCTTGCCGGTGTGGATGTCGATGTCGATCTCGAAGTAGTAGGACGTGTTGACACCACACTTCCTGATGATGAGTTTCTTCCGGTTGACGTTGACGTGGAAGTATTATAACTCGGACGAGTAGTCGGGCGTGTAGCTACACTACTGCTTGTCGAAGATGTTCTGCTATTTGTCGAACGAGTAGTTGTAACAACTTGTTCTGACGATGAATTGCGCCCTGTTGAAGTAGAAGTATTATAGCTCGGACGAGTAGTCGGGCGTGTAGCTACATTATTGCTTGTCGAAGATGTTCTGCTGCTTGTCGAACGAGTAGTTGTTACTGCTTGTCCCGACGACGAATTGCGCCCTGTTGAAGTCGAGGTATTGTAGCTCGGACGTGTTGTTGCCCTTGTTGTTACTGCACTATTCGAAGATGAAGACCTTCCTGTTGATGCAGCAACATTGCTTCCCGAACGTGTTGTCGATCTTGTCGCCGTCGTAGCGTTCGAACTTCTGCCTCCGGATGATCTGCCACTCGTCGAAGCTGTACCTATCCTACTCGAACTACTGTTTCGTCCTGTGCTCGAATAACTCCTGTCGTTAGCATTATAATATCTGCTACTGCTCGAAGCATACGTGCTTCTTCCACCGCTGCTGTATCTGCCTCCGCTTCTACCTCCCGATGCATAATACTGGTTACGTCCTGCCCCCCAATTATATCTTGATGGAGAATGGTGTGGCCACGAAGGGTAATAGGTATAGTATACCGGATAAGACCAAGACCAAGACCAACCCCAAGTCCATGAGCCATGCCATCCGGGGCTCCCCCACGACCAAAGCATTCCGTCGTTCCAATACCTATTATACGGATACCACGGATAGTTATATCCATAATAACCACCATAGTGATAGTCCCAATCCCAATAGCTGAGTCGGGCTCTGCGATATCTCAGGTAATCGTCGTATGTATCATCTGTATTGACATAGATATTTACGTTCTGATCTCCAGTAATAGTTATCACATTCTCCGGATCATGATATTTAATCAATCGGTCTGTATATTCATAGTCCTGATATGTTTCTTCCGGTACAGTATCAGTATATAAATCATAATTTTTGTTGCGTCTGTTATATGCATCTACATCCAAATCGACTCCGGATTCATCTCTGATAGAAATGTTTCCATCGCGATCTATGTAAACCTCCTTCGGTGCATTACCATTTGTCTGAACAACTGTTTGCGGTTCGTTTACATAGTTTTTTTGTGTCTTCTGCTCTTTTTTAGCTTTTGATCCTGAATTGGACGTCGAATATATATCATCCCAATCATCTTGAGCAAAAACTGAAAATGGAAGTACAGATACTAACATCAATAATAGTAGTTTCCTTGTTTTCATAACCTGTTCTCCTATCATGTTAAATTAATAATTTCTCTATTGTATATATATATTTTCAATGTATTAGACTATATCTAAAATAAGGGTTTAATTGAGTCTGTGGTTTGTAACCTTTTTTATTATTATGTGCTTATCATTTTCCTATGAGCAAATATAAACACATTAATGTGTACTTCACACACAACCTATGCTAAAGACATATAAAAAAAAGTCATGCACCACTTAATTATGTTAAATCGCTATTCTGTATTCGAAAAATATGTAAATCAAACACCTTTCATCCACATCCGACTGATTAATTAATGATCTCGAAGCGTGCAAATTTCAACAATAACTGTTTCGTTCCTGCATTTTCGAATGAGACTGTTGCTTTACGATTATTAAGATCACCCTCAACCGATACGACAATGCCGATGCCAAATCGTTCGTGCTTAATTCTATTTCCCGCTTCAACCCCCATTGCTCCTTGCACACCGGCTGCACCGACCTTTGGTTTTGCAAACCGCGAGTTTACCATATTAGCGTTGCTAACCTGACTACTCCTTGCTTCCTGAACAGTACGTTCATAATAAGGACGTTGTTTTTCCGTTTCTGCTGCTTTGTTTGTCATTATATTATTAACAGCAGTGGACAATCCTCCTCCGACATTCAGGTATTTAGTATCTATGTCTTTAAAGAAACGACTCGGATTACACATATTCACCTGCCCGTTGCGAAAACGGCTCTTGGCATATGTCAGCATACAAAATTCCTTTGCCCTCGTTATTGCCACATAAAACAAGCGTCTTTCTTCCTCCAAGCCTCGCATTTCATTCTTTGCCATAGCCGAAGGGAACAGATCTTCTTCGAGTCCTACAATGAATACATTTTTAAATTCGAGTCCCTTCGAAGCATGCACAGTCATCATTGTTAGTCTCTCTGCATCTGCACTTTTATCAGTATCCTGATCGGTCAGCAAAGATACTTCGGAAAGGAAATCGATGAGACCTATATTCTCATTTCCTTCTTCTTTGCGTGTTTCACAAAACTCGTGCAGGTTTTCTTGCCTGCTCATTCCTTCGGGCGTCATATCCTGGTATGCATCGCGAGCAATACCACTCTGTTTCACTATTGATGAAGCAAGATCGTATGCCGATTGGGTTGGCAATTCTTCGATAAAAGAGGCGATGATTTCTTTGAATCCTGCCAGTTTTTTTGCAGTTCCTGCATTTACATCCAGATTATAGTCTAATGGGTTGGATATAATCTTCCACAAACTCACATTATGCAATTTGGCTGTTCCTATAATCTTACTCAAGGTGGTGGCACCGATACCTCGCGCTGGAAAGTTTATGATCCGCTTAAAAGCCTCCTCGTCGGAAGGATTGACTACCATGCGAAAATATGCAATGACATCTTTTATTTCTTTTCGCTGATAGAAAGACAATCCTCCATATATTCGGTATGGTATATTTTTCTTGCGAAGAGATTCCTCAAAAACCCTCGATTGAGCATTTGTTCTGTACAATATAACAAAATCGCTGTAAGACGATTTCCTGTCGCGACGTATATCTAATATCTTGTTGGCTACGATTACTCCTTCTTCGAAATCTGAATAGGCACTCACAACATCCAGTTTTTCGCCCTCGTTATTCTCCGAGAAAACGGTTTTGCGTATTTGCTCTCTATTTTGTTTTATCAGACTATTCGCTGCATTCACAATATTCTGTGTGGAACGATAATTTTGCTCTAACTTAAAGACTTTAGCTTCCGGATATATTTCTTTAAATTTCAATATATTGTCAATATTAGCTCCCCGAAAAGAATAGATGCTTTGTGCATCGTCGCCTACTACACACACACGGTGGTGTGCATCTGCTAATTGCTTAATGACTAAATACTGAGCAAAGTTAGTATCCTGATACTCATCTACTAATATGAACTGAAATCTTTTCTGATATTCGGCTAACACATCGGGGTGGTCTCTGAAAAGCCTGTTGGTGTGAAACAACAGATCGTCGAAATCCATCGCATTCGACGCATGCAAACGGTTGTTGTACTGCGTATATATCTCTTTCACCATTGGTCTCTTCGACCGCATATCGTGCTCTATCAAGTCTTTATTCTGAGCATACATTTGTGGCGAAATCAAAGCATTCTTAGCACTTGATATTATACCTTGTACCTGTCCCGGTTTATATATTTTATCATCCAACTGAAATTCTTTGATTATTGTCTTCACCAGATTTTTCGAGTCCGAAGCATCCATTATCGTATAGTTGGACGTATAGCCAATCTTTTCCGATTCGACTCTCAGTATGCGAGCAAAAACCGAGTGAAATGTACCCATCCACAGATAACGAGCTGCCCTTGCGCCAACAATCTGTCCGATACGTTCTTTCATCTCCTTAGCTGCCTTGTTGGTAAAGGTCAACGCAAGAATATGGTATGATGGCACGCCTTGTTGAAGGAGATAAGCTATCTTATATGTGAGTACACGTGTCTTGCCCGATCCTGCTCCGGCAATTATCAAAGAAGGGCCGTCATTGTACATGACAGCCTCTCGTTGTTGATTATTTAAGTTGTTTAAAAGATTATCCATAACTTGAAGCAAAGTCCAAATTTACAAGATAATTTTCATTTCGCCTTAGTAGCACTCTTCTTTTTCTTTATGCTCTCTATCTCAGCCTCTAATTGCTCGATAGTATCTGCTTGATTATGAATAGTCTTAAGTAGCGAATTCAATTCTTCATTATCTATCGTACTTGGGAATTCGGAATGTACGCGTTCTTCAAAGTCGCTCAACACATTCATATAGGTTGTAAACGCATCGTACGGAGAAGAGTATGGACTAAACGGCAACGGACGACCGGTGCCCATATAATAGAAGTGGTCGCTCGACTGCAAATACAGCCAGTCTTGCTGCAAACGTCTCGATTGGCTCAACTTAACTCGTTCACTCAAACTGTATAACTTATTAAAAGCTTCTTCCTGAAGCACGTTTCCGAGCCATGCAGATGTATCTTTCTCTTCCCCTACCCATGATATTGGCGACATGGTAGATATAGAATCAACAGGCTTCATCTTAGTCATTACCTCGGATGGAGTAGAAAAACTGATACCGTGCATCTCAGCATAGTGAG
>CALNCC010000055.1 GCA_937875275.1 uncultured Dysgonomonas sp.
AGCTTGGCGGCACAGCCTCTCTCAATGCTGTAGTGCAAGGAGGCGATGCCCTTAGTGCTGAAGATAAATTAAAGCTTGCAGGCTTAATGGTTTACAACATCAATGTAAACACCGGGCTTTTTCTTGGTGTCTATGTATGGAACGGAACGGTATGGACCTACCTTACCGACAACAAAACGGCTACGCCTATGACTGTAGCAACTCAACCCAAAGCATTTTCTTTTTACCAAACAGGCAAGGAAAGCATCGCGGATGTAGAAGCCTTGACTTTCGGGGTAAATGCACCCATGGAAGATGATGGATCGGGAACGGGAAGCATGGTAGCTGTACCTGTTAAATACCAATGGTTTCAAATTGTAGGAGGTAATGTTCATGCTCGTGTAGGAGATACTATCCGCGGTGCCACCGAAGTTAGCTACAATCCTTATCCTGTGGTAATAAAAGGGACTACTCTTAATGCTAATAACGCAGGTTTTTACCGTTTCTACTGCGAGGCAAAAGCAGATAACGGAGCGATTCTTATTTCCGATATTGCCGAAGTGGCTGTAGGCTGCGGAGCTAAAAACACTCAGGGCGAATGGCTTAGTTTTATGTGCTTCAACTTGGGGGCTGATATTGATATGACTATCGAAAAACAGAAGACACATCTCATGGCTTCTTATGAATATGATGCTATTAGCGGTTTACATCCTTATTCTGCCGGCGAAGAAAAAGTTTGGGGAGACCTCTACCAATGGGGACGTATAGCCGACGGACATGAGAAACGCAGCGCAGATGGAATGACCTTGAAAGCTCATATATCTAATGTGGGCTTAGATAATGATCTTCATATTGTCAGTGGTAAAAGATGTTCGGCTACCGACGTGGGGCGTCCTTACCTACAGATAGGAAAAACAGATGCAAATGGCAATAATAATGCTTGGTATGGTAAGTTTATTACCACCACAAACCCTCACAATTGGCATCCAGATCTAGACCAAAATACTCTTAATGCTTTGTGGCGTGCTGGTCGTTTTGTTCATAACGATCCTTGTGCTCACTTTAAAGAAAACGGTGATATGCAGGAGTTTTGGCATGAGGGGGCGGACCTCCAAGAAGATGATTCTCAAGCTTGTGTCGATGCCGGTACTGCTTGGCGCACTCCTCAGCAGGAAGAATGGGGGGCTATCTACAAAGGGGGTGGTATTTCCGGGACTTCTGCTACGGCTACCGCCAATACATGGGAGTACTATAGAAAACAAGGAGGTAATACCGGTCTGACCCTTACTCGCGGCTTTGAAATCAAACCCGATGGCGTTACTACTACGCTTTTTCTGCCGGCAAGTGGTCTCCGGGACGTTGCCGGTGGTGCTTTGCTCTATCGCCAGGGAGTGAATGGCTTCTACTGGAGTACTGGCACTGTAGGTACTAATAGCTACAACATGAATTTCAGTGGTGGTACAGTGAACAATGCTCACGCTAACCTCCGTGCCTACGGCTTCGCCTTGCGTTGTATCAAACATAATTAATTTTATTTCTCTTTATCCTGCCGCAGGTTGGTTCTTGCGGCAGGAACATATTACAATCTATTTCAACATAATAGACATTATATATAATAAATCATTAGGCACATAGAACACAATAGATTATAAAACGAAAAGCTTGCTAAAACAAAAGTTCACATAGCTGTAAAGCAATTTCATTACTTTACTTTTTAAAGTCAAAACCATAGGTATTGACAACTATGTGTTCTTTTTTAGGAAGAGATTTAAAAGAGCAAAAGCTACTGTGTCCTATGTGTTTATAAAACTATTCGATATAAACTCTAATGTATAAAGCAATTATGTTTTTAGTCCTTTCTTTGTTTTCCCTAAGCAGTTTGTGGGCACAAAGCATTCGGGTAGCATTCAGCTCTTATCCGCACTTGCCCTATTATTTTGCTCTCAAGCAAGGGAACAAAATGGATACCATCGTTTCCGGCTTTTTGGATGATGCCGGTAAAGCCCTCATCCTTATTCCGGAGCATTATTCATCGTTTCGGGGTATCGGGCGGCTGTCAGTAACTGATGGCTGCGAAACTTGCAGTATCTATAAAAAGAGTTTGAACATCATCGTTAATAATGAAGATTTTACGATAAGCGAAAAGGCGGGTATGAATGAGGATGAAGCCATTTACCTCGCCTCGCCGGAAAACGAGTCTCTTCAAAACTATATGGCTCGTTACAAAGATTTTGCCGGGGAATTCAATGCTCTTGCCGTTTCGGCAAATGAAATGAAAGCTCTGTTCTATGCTTCACCCCAACAGCAGTTAGCCGATTTGAACAAAAGGTATCAGGTCTTTTTGCAGGAGCTGCAGCAAAGTCCTCTCTATGCTGCCCGTATGATGGAGCTTTTGCTTTCTTTGTCGGGTGCCGGTAGCCGCTTCGGAATAGATTCCGAAACATTGCGGCAAGAACAGTTGTCGTTTATTACCGAAAAATTGGATTACATGGATCTTTATCATTCCGGTTTTTGGGAGACTACTTTGGGCTTTTGGTGCGAACAAAATGTTTATCGCGAGGATAACGATAATGAGCTGCTTATCCAAAGTCGGCGTATGATCGACCGTATTGGGGATGACGTTTTCCTTCGTCGGGAAATGATTCAGGAAATTATCCGTCAGTTCAGCCGCTACGGAAAAGACATGCTCTTGCCCGAGTTGGGCGAGGACTACTTGACCATCCCTATTTATGGAAAGTTGTCTCCGGCGCTATCGACAGAGGGTCTTCCGCTCCATCCCCGCAATTGTCTGATTGTTTTTTACGACAGCCATTGTGGCAGTTGTCACAACGAACTGCATGAACTGGCAAAACATTACAAAAGCCTGCTTAATAACGGGCACAACAGTATGGAGGTTATTTCTGTTGCGGCAGATATGGAAAAATCACAATTTGATGCCACTGCCGAAAAGCTTCCCTGGCACTATAAACTATGCGACTACAAAGGATTTGAAGGAGAAAATTTTTCCAACTATGGCATCGTAGCTACTCCTACCATCATCTTTGTTGACGAACAAGGTATTATAAGAGGACGTTATGCCCGATTAAAAGAGTTTTTAAAACAATGAGAAAATGAGATAATGTGCCAATGTGCTAATATGAAAATGTGCAGATGTGAAAATAAAGAAGAAAAGACAGTCAAGAGTTTTCACTGTCGTTTGATTGCGACCGTTGGAACGGATTTACAATCCGTTTCCTTCAATAATCTCAGGATTTATAATCCGAAATAAAAAAGGCTACCAGCCATGTTTCGGATTGCACAAATCCTGATAAAATCAGATAGCGGGATTATAAATCCCGCTGGACGGAGATACAAAAAGTATTAAAAACTTAGCGTACATGGCGTCTTGGCGAGAAATGTTTTTCTAATGCTGAATTTAGTTTTAACAAAGAGCTTAAGAGTAAGTATCTAAAGACAATATATAATAACAAATAAATTAATCAATCTCTCAAAACTATCCATAAGGCGTGCAAGTCTCCCCTTAAGTAAGGTTTTTGAGAGGCTTATTTAAACCAACAATGAAAAAACAACTATTATCGTTTACAGTATTTCTGCTGCTGGCTTTATCCGGATATGCACAGCAGAATGTCGTTATGCTCAGCCATAGCCATGGTGGTATGAATATCTCCAGCACAGGCAAGATGTATGTCAAAGGGAGTATGGAGGCTGCCAGCCAAGACACGGCTAATATATCCCTTCATGGAAATCTTTACCTGAGCGAGAGTTTTGTTCAGAATGCACAAAATCCGGTGTTTGCAGCGAGTACGGGCAGCCTGCATTTTGTCGACGCCACGGGCGCCGCGGCAGCTAAACGCCGTATCACAACAAGTGATGAAAGCACTTTCGACCGTACGGATCGTTACATCGCTTTTCCTCATGTAGTTATCGAAACCGATGATTCAGTTCATCTTCCGCACCGCATGGGTATGGATGCGCTTAGCATTAAGCAAGCGGGTGGTAAAACGGGAGCTCTCTACCTTGAGTCGAAGATCGAAAGCGATGGACTTTATGATGCCTCGTTGCGCATTACCTCTCCGGGTACTTCAACCGCTTTGGTCGATGCCGGAGCCGTAGTGCTAGAGAAGGATGTATCAGCTTTCCGCACACAGTCGGGTTCGGGGCTTTATCCTTTTGCCACGCCTTTTGCCGGAACGCAGCTATCGGGCTACTTTGCCGGTAACTGGGTACGTAAGCCCACGGTAGATGCTTCAAACAACCATCATACACAGTATGTATATGGCAACAAGGCTTCTAAAAACGATGCTAATGTAATAGATTTAGATCAATATCTGTTTTATGCTGTCTATCCTTTGACCGCAGGACAACCCTACCTACTAAAATTGCGTGAAAAGGATTTCGATTACAGCAGCTTAAAGCCCGATAACGGCCTTTCGGTTACTGGTGCAAATAGCGCAGACTACAACAAAGATAAATTCGTCCTCAATGGAAAAGTTTATACACTGAATGCTTATTCCGAGCAGCTTTTTGCCGACGATGCTTTGCCCACTTATGCAATAACAGCGAACACAGGAACAACCGTCAACTGGGTAATAGGTAATTCCTATACCGCAGCTATATCCATAGAGAAATTGGCAGAAGCCATGAGAAGTAGTAATTTGAGTTTTTCTACTACCATATATATATACTCTCCAGGAGCACAAAAATACACACCGGTTGATATTACCAATTCAAGTGGCATTGTACTTAGTGATTTGGACGAAATACCCGCTATGGGCGTATTTATGCTTCGTGTATCGAAAAACAATAACGCTACCGGCAGTTTCAAGGTAACAAAAGATATGCTGGTTCACAGCGGAAGTTCGTTAATAAGTAAGCCCAGCCTTAGTCCGGGTAAAAAGTCCTCTTATCAAGAGCAAGGGCGCTTATTGTTTAACCAGGTCAATTTGCGTGTAACTCCTTTGGATGATCCCTACACCTACGACATGATCGCAGTTGGTTTACGTAATGATGCTTCGTTGGGAAGCGATTCCTACGATATGGCGGCAGTACCTCTTTCGGGAGAAGGTTTCAATCTTTACAGCCAATCGCAATCGGGAAGCAAGCTATCCGTTAATGCTATCCCTGAAGATACGGAAAATATCGATTTGTATTTCAGTCCGTCTCCGAGCGAAGGCAGATTTCATCTGACGATTACCAATCAAGAAACACTTCTAACAGACGGTTTGTGGCTGGAAGACCTCTTAGCAGAAAAAACGATCGACCTGATGCTGGAAGGGGAGTATTCTTTCGAATCAGCTCCGGTTGATTCGGAAAAGCGTTTCAAGCTGCACTTCAAGAGACCTGATAGCTACGGTGATATCGAAACCGGCATTTATTCTCATTATCAGAACGACCATATTTTGTTGGGTAACCTGCAGGAAATAGATGTAAATGCTCTGATATCTATTTACGACATGCAAGGACGTCAGTTGATCAGCAGCCGCGTAACGGGATATCCGGAGTTCGGCATTCCAGCCAATCTACCGGAGGGTGTCTATATCATAAAGGTGAAGGGAGAACGTAACTATAACGCCAAATTTATTAAACAATAAGTAACAGAATTTACGCAAGTTAGACGAATTAAAAAGAAGTTACACAATTGATAGTGGACAGTTTACAGTGGACAGAAAGCAGAAAGCAGAAAGCAGAAAGCAGAAAAGAGAATGAATCTAAAATTTTGAATCTGAAATCTTGACTCTTGACTCTAAAATTTTCTTTATTCATTCTTCCTGTAACTTCAGTAACTTGCGTAACATCAATAAGTAATATAAAACAAAGATCACGGACAAATCAATAACGTATCGTTCTAATGTATATAATTGGAATTAGAATATAGATTCATGATTTTTTGTTACGTTATAAATAACGTTTTGATCAAAACACTAAACAATGAAACAAATGAAAAATAATATAATAATAACAGTAATAGCCTTGTTGACAATGGTGGGGACATTCAGCTATTTGTCTATCAACAACGATTCACAGCTACAAATGCCCAAAAACGGTACTTTGGGCTATTATTCTCAGCAAGGGGTTTCCACTCCTATCTATAAAGGCAGAAGTGGTGGTATATCGAATCGCCAAAAGAAAAGGGCTGTAACGATGGACGTGTCATCTTCCATGAAATCGGTAAGCCCTTTGTTACAATCTACCGGTAATCAAACAAAGACAAAATCTTATACCGACACATGGGAAGAGGATGTTCAATCTATGCCGAATTACGGATTTTATAAAAACAGAGAAATTAAAACCCCGTCGGTAAACTACTCGGGAGCTAATCTTGCTTACGAAAGTGGTATAAGAAGTAACAACAGTGCTGCGCCATCACAGACAAATCACTACGGCTATGCTAAGATATCGACTGTCTCAAATTCATCCGGAAAGCAACTGTCGGGCGGTTTTAATAAACTTGCTTTCGATACAGGAGGTAATGAAGATGATTTTGAAGAAGGAGCCGGGAATGATAATAATAATGGCTATAATGATGTCGCTGTGGGAGGAGGTATATTGCTGTTACTGCTTATGAGTGCTTTGTATTTAGGGTCTTTATATATTAAAAACAGACGAGAAAGCCCTGTAGTATCATAAATTAAAAAGCTGTTTCGCAACAGAAAGTTATTGTGAAATAACTTTCTTAGTATAATGTATGTAGATTGAAAAAAGAAGCTATCCGGTTTTCGGATAGCTTCTTTTCTTTTTTAGTAGAGTGGATGTGGCTTTTTTCTTACACAATGAGCATTGCGTCGCCGTAAACACCAAATTTGTATTTTTCTTTTATGGCTAGTTGATACATGTCCATTATCAGATCATAATCGCCAAAAGCTGCCGTAAGCATAAGCAAAGTCGAACTTGGCAGGTGAAAATTAGTAACCATTGAGTTGGCAACAGTAAAATCGTAAGGCGGGAAGATAAACTTATTCGTCCATCCGTCGTAGGATTTTATACGACCTTCGGTTCCGGCTACAGTTTCCAAAGC
>CALNCC010000056.1 GCA_937875275.1 uncultured Dysgonomonas sp.
TCATTGCCTACTGTTTTCTGAACACCTGACAAACTTGATTCTACTGCGAAAGGAACAAGTATCTGTCCATCAAAAGATAGAGGCTCGGCTTGTCCTACGGGCTGAATTTTGTATTCCCACAAGCCATTGAGGTTTGCCCATGCATCACGTTCCATGATAGGACGAGGATATTCGGGCAACACATTTTTGGTGTCAATCTTATTTGCCCAATCCGTTTTGATTTTGTCTCCTGCCGGCGCCCACTGTGCTCGCACACACAAAGTTCCAAGCAAAAGAAATGCTAAGAAAGTAATTTTTTTCATGCTGGTAATAAATATGTTAACTAAATTATATGTAATTTTAATATTTTCGAGGCACAATGATAACCATTTATCTTTTATTATCTATTTCAATGGTCTCTCGAAAATTGAATCTGATACACCTGTACTACAACTCAAAATGCAAATATACAGATATTTATATAGTGTACAAATATTTAAAAACGAATATGTTAAATTTCATTATAATTATATAATATATCCCCATCTATTTTATTACTTTGTGTATCGTTAAAATAAAAAACAAAGATGATTCCATTTCTGCAAAATGTAGCTCAGACGTACTATAATAAGTACGAGGATAGAGTAAGTTCTTTTACGTTTGTTTTTCCGAACAGGAGAGCCGGAGTCTTCTTTCAGAAATATCTTGCCGAATCAGCATCGAAACCGATTTTTTCGCCACAGATATATACAATATCCGATCTTATCACCGAACTGAGCGGATATAGAAAAGTAGATCGTATCGAATCTCTATTCCTATTATATGATATATATAGAAAGATAAGTTCATCTACCGAAAGCTTCGACGATTTCCTCTATTGGGGCGAGATGTTGTTGAATGACTTTGACGATGTCGACAAATATTCAGTTGATGCTAAGCAATTGTTTCAGAATATCAAGGATCTGAAGGATATTGACGCCGGATTTGACTATCTCGAACCCGAACAGTTGGAAGCTATCCGACATTTCTGGAGCAATTTCTTACCTATATTGAATAACGATAAGAAGAAACAGTTCTTGGAAATATGGGAAGTTCTATATACGCTTTATACAGAATTGAAATGTGTTTTGCATGAAAAAGGACTTGCTTATGAAGGGATGATATTCAGAGATGTTGCAGAAAAAGCGAAGAGGGGAGAATGTGAAGTAGAGACGGAGAAGATCATATTTGTGGGATTGAATGGGCACAGCAAATCGGAAGATGTGCTCTTGAAATATTTTCGCGATCGAGGCATAGCTGACTTCTATTGGGATTATTCTTCGCCTTTGGTGAGGGATTCGAGTAATAAGGCGTCGCTTTTTGTTGACAATAATAGACTTAATTACAAGTCGCAGTTGAGTTTGTTGCCCGAAGAGCAGACTTTCGACAAGCCGCAAATAGAAACCATTGGCATACCGTCCTCTATTGGTCAGTCTAAATACTCGCATCAAATACTGAAAGAGTTAAGAGAGCGTGGCATATTGACCGATAAGAATGAGGTAAGTACAGCTATCGTACTGCCCGACGAGAATCTATTGCTTCCGGTTCTGTATTCTATCCCCAACGATGTGTCGACAGTCAATGTTACGATGGGGTATAATCTTTCCAATAGCTCTATATCCGGATTGATAGAATATATCATTGATTTGCAGAGAAATATTAAAAAAGACGGATTCTATCATCGTGGTGTGACAACAATTCTGAATCACAGATATATAGTTAATATAGTTGGCGACAAAGCGAAGAAACTGACAGAGTCGATACTCAAATACAACAAGATAATAGTCCCATTTGCCGACTTCGAGATAGACCCTGTGCTCACAACTATTTTTAGCCCAATTCTTCATTGGCAGGATATTCCCGATTATTTGCGGGAGATATTATCAAAGCTGCAATCTTATTTTTTAGCCTTGCAGCGAGACGAAACTACTGAGGATGCACAAGTGCGAGCCATTGATCTGGAAAATGAATTTATCGTAGAATATTATAAGACCATCAACAAGATGGATGAATTCATGATTGACAATGTTCCAGAGATGAGTGTCGATACCTATTTTCGCCTATTAAGGAAAATGGTTGGCGGAATAAGTGTGCCATTCAACGGAGAGCCATTGTCGGGGTTGCAAATCATGGGCGTACTGGAGACCCGTGCGCTCGATTTCGAAAATCTTATAATACTGAATATGAATGAAGGGGTGTTCCCCCTAAAGCGGGCAGCCAGCTCATTCGTGCCATATAATCTGCGCCGAGGATTTGAACTTCCCACCTACGAACATCAGGATGGTATATATGCATATCATTTCTATCGAATCATAAATCGGGCTAAGCGTATCTATTTATTGTATGAT
>CALNCC010000057.1 GCA_937875275.1 uncultured Dysgonomonas sp.
ACCTCGAAGGCCTTCCCGCAGATCTACCTGCGCCAGTTCGCCTCCCTGACCCGCGAACAGGAGGCTTCGGTCGAGGTTGCCGTGAAAGAGGTGAAAGAAGAAACGGGGTTGGATGTTGTGCCCGTGCGACTGTTAGCCGTGATGGACAAGAAATGCCATCCTCATCCACCGGCTGCGCACTATTGCTACAAAATATTTATCTTATGCGAAATCACAGGAGGCACTTTCGGTAAGGCATTCGACATCGCAGATCAAGGATTCTTTGCACAGAACGAAATCCCGTCTTTGTCGGAAGACAGGGTGCTGAAAGAGCAATTAGATATGATGTTCGAGTACCGCAACAATCCGCAGAAAGAATGCTGGTTAGACTAAGTTGCTGAAAAGCGATCACAGAATTTCTTTCGCCAATTGTCGTTGTCTGTTGAAAAATTCGGTGCGATAGATATCTCCACTCTTCGATATTTGAGTAGAATAACGCTTCAATGATTCTATCCACTTTTTGTGAGCACTGCATATCGCCGGCATAGAAGAACGAACCACATTGATAGAAAATGCGCGAATCATAGATAACTCAAACTCGGGACATCGCATATAAGTATACGATGTATCGAAATCGATCATCGATATATACAGGTTAAACTCATATGTATTGTGCCATACGCCGGAGATGGATCTTGCCTCCAGATGATCGAGCAAACTGAGTATTTCTTCTTTTATCTGATCCACATCTTCTTGTGTCAACAATCCCAGTCTCCGGAAAAAGCTGACTGTATTGAAAAATGAGTTGAAGATATCATGCGACAAGATAGAGGTGGTGTGACAGGCAAAGTTTGATGCTGCCGCATATTGCTTGTTAAGATCAATCACTTTCTGTGGCAATACAAATTCGGAGAAAGGCACATTCAACTTTGAGGTCTGTGTCTGATACATCCACTTGTATAAATAGAATTTCGATAACTTCTCGTGTGAAAGATAGTAGGTGAAAGGCAATTGATTATTTGCCGCAATCACTTCCGAATCAGGATATGCACTCATCTTCTCAAAGATATCTATATAGTAAGATAAGAAATCACAATATTGATTCAAGTAACTTTCGGGATGAATCATATCGATGCTGAACAAAGATTTAGCATCATTTATACCCAATACCTCATCAATCGAGATATTGAGATCCTTAGAGATAAGAGCCAGCTCTTCGAGATCGAATGATACATCGCCCCTTATTCTGCGATAAACGGCTTCTCTACCTAACGAAAGCAGATCCATGAGATATGCTGCTACATTGATTTTGTCAGAAAGAGTCTGTCTGATTAACATGATCAGTCTACTGTTCAATTCATTTTTCATACTAATTGTGTCTGTTTATTGTTATCCCTCTACTGACTGCATTCATTTTCACAAAGATAAACGTTTACATTATTGTCAGATAGATTACGCCACTCAATATCATTCCAATATTTCCAACAACACAAAAAACGTTCCATAATGCCGAACTTAGTTTATTTTTATATTTAACAAATTACAGTCTCATTCTGTTTATTATATATAAGGTTACTCCTCTTTTTATTTCAAAATCCCGTCTCTATAAATCACTTACGAAGACGGGCACAAAACATACAAACGTGAAAATCTCTCGATTTCCAAAAAAACTCTTTAACGTATGCTATCAGTTAGATATATTATATATCACAGCACCGGTATTAAGTACTGTACCTAAATTTGTTCCTGCCGGATAGTTACTTTCCGCAGTAGCGGTGCTGACATCGACAAGGCCTCCTGCATATATCCTGCCACCACTGAAAACAGACATTCCGTATCGGAAATTATCGAAAGTGTACACGTCAGGAGTTGGTACTGAATTTTTATTATAAATTTCGATTATCGAACTACCACCCGACACCTTCAATCCCACCGGGTTAGACGAACCCGTTTTGGCGGTTATCTTGTGAGGATTCTCTACCCCATTAAGGATTATAGAACCTCCATTGGCAGCATAGAAGCCATTGGTAGCTACGGTTGCCGTAATCAGTCCGCCATCGTGTATCACTGTGCCCCCTGTGGTTGCATAAGCAACTTGGTTGGGAGCTACCGTGCCGCTTGTCGTCAACGACGAGAAACGCAGTGTGCCACCGGTTGCCGCCAACAATGCTGTCGAGTAGTGATTGCTGACGGTTATCTCAGCAGTAACCTTTATGGTCGAATTATTCATCGAATTGAATCCTTCATATATCTTATTATTGTTTTTCAATATTACAGGGATACGGATATCGACAGCCGAATTATCTGAAGCCTCGATGCCTTCTATTGTCGCTTTATCACTCGCATTCGAACTTGTCAACAGAAATGAAGAGACACTCTCAACCTGGCTTTTATTTGATATATTGAGGCTACCCTCATTGATCTCAAGTATCGATCCTCGGCGCACCAATATTCTTTTTGCTTTGAGAGACTTGATGCCGGCAACCATTGTCGAATTGTAGTCAAGGGCAAGATTGTTTGTCAGCACCATATCAACATCGATGTTCGATGCCACCGCCATGCCTTGCTCAAGATTGAGAGATCCGGCTCGCAATGCCAACGGAGATGAGGCATGTCCTAAAAATAGGAATGAATTGTTGATTGTTACTATTTTCCCATTCGTGTTAACATCCCCTTCGAGGCGCGCCGTACTGAAATTAAATGCTAACCGACCATCAAACGTTGTTCCGGCATTGCCATTGATGGTAACCGATGCAATTGTACCCTTAGCCATCAATCCTCCTACATTACCTCCCGAACACAGAAATACTACGGCCTGCCCCGCCAGTTGGTTATATATCTTGCGCGACTCCATATCGTATGCCCGTTGCAGGGTATTGTATTTTCCCACGCGAATGTCTTCTTTGTTAGCCGGATTTACATATACGGTATCTAATCGCAACCACTGAGATACAGTTTGCCACTGCAATCCATCCCAATTGTAGACGCCAACTCCGGTTCCGCCGGCTATATCATTATTCGTATTATACACAAGGGTTCCTTGCAGCTGTTCGGGATCTCCCGCAAGTGTAAGAACAGATATGTCTGTCAGTGCCGCTCGCGGCAATCCCATACCTGCACCTGTGTTGTTAGACACATCTGCATTCATGTCCAGCACCAATCCTTCTCGGGGCGATATACCCGAGCCTATGGTTACCTGAGCGTTAGCTTTTCCAAAGAATGCTGATAGAATTAGAGATAGCAACATTAGTGCGACTATCATCTGTAGTGTTGTGTTTGTTTGTTTTATTACTCTCATAATTTGCTGATTTTTGGAGACCATTTTATCCTTTCTGAGACTGATGGGTCATAAATAATTTTGTAGTTTTGTTTAAGTAATCGTGTAGTTAGTAATCGTGTAGTTTTGTTTGTTTCAATTCATTATCTGAGCAAACGGTCATTTGTCTTTCTCGATTACAAAAGTACCACGGAATACAACGCTATGCGACACCGACAATAAGCACACATACACTTATTTTACGTCAACAATACGCATTTACCTGCTCACTATACACCGAAAAGAGGAATTATCGGATAAAACAGCAACCAAAAAACACGCATAAGGGGCATAAGCATACATACACATTCGATACAGCAGACCAAAGAGGAGAGACACACACCCTTACCGAAAGGTAACACTCGTATAAATCTGATAGTTATAGATAAAAAAAATCACATATAGACAGTGTCTATGTTCTGTGATGGGGGAGTATGAACACAGAAAGGGGTGCACCATTTTGCACCCCTTTCTGCTTCACAGCAGGCTCTAAGCCTTTATTTCGGTTGTTTATATCTCAACGTTTCGCCGGGTTTCGACAACGACGGAGCTACCGAGTCGTCGCTTGTTCCCCACGATTTGTTTGGCTGACCACCAAGAACAAACTTGATGTCTGCACCATTTTTGATATCGTCGTAAGTCAGATATGTCTTGTTGTACGGTTGTCCGTTCAAATACATTTCTTGTATATACACATTTTCCTTACTGTAGTTTTCGGTTGTCATCGACACCTTCTTGCCATTGCTCATCGTCATTTCCACGGCTTCGAGTCCCGGAGAACCGATAGAGTAAATATTGCTCGATGGGCAAGTAGGATAAAATCCGAGACAGTTGAAGATATACCATGCCGACATCTGTCCGCAATCGTCGTTACCGCTCAACGCGTCAGGTGTATTGCCATAGAATTTGTCGAGTACCTCGCGGATTCTCGCCTGTGCCTTCCATGGTTGTTTCACATAGTTGAACAGGTAGATGATCTGATGACATGGTTCGTTGCCGTGCCAATAAGCACCTATACGTCCCCAAATGTCGTGCGCACCCGGCACATCGTCAGGAATATACATCGTAAACATAGAGTCGAGACGTTGGATAAACATCTCCTCGCCCATCTCGTTGATATATCCTTGCACGTCTTGCGGCACATACCATGTATACTGATAGGTAAACCCTTCGGTGATGTCTCCCCAGCCGTGCACCGATCCCGGCCCTGTATATTGTACGGCATCGAACGGAGTACGCCAGTTGCCTTCATAGTCGCGTCCACGCATGAATTTTGTATCCGGGTCGATCAGATTTTGATACGACAACGCTCTGTTGAGGAAGTACTGATAGTCTTCTTCTTTTCCTAACTTTTTGGCAGCCATAGCGATGGTATAATCATCGTAAGCATACTCCAATGTTTTGGAAACAGACTCGCGCTCTTTGTCGAGAGGAACCCATCCTTTTTCTATATACTCGGGCAAACAGTCGTAATTAGGATTCTTAGCCGTAGTTACCATTGCCTCGTATGCTGTCTCGTAGTCAAATCCTTTCACGTCTTTAACTATCGCATCGGCAATTACAGGCACAGCATGATAACCAATCATACACCATGTTTCGTTACCATAGAATGCCCATATCGGCAACATATCTTCCACGCTCTGATCGTAGTGGGCAACCATCGATTTTATCATATCGGCATTACGCTCTTGATTGACAAGGTTCAACAAAGGATGATGCGCACGGTATGTGTCCCACAACGAGAATACGGTATAGTTGGTAAAATCTTTTTCTCCCGAATGGATATTTGAATCGTGCCCTCTGTACATGTCTTCGTAGATGAATGGGTGCAGTGCAGCGTGATAGACTGATGTATAGAATGTTTCGAGATCATGCTTCGACCCTTGTGCTTTGAATTTGCCAAGCTCTTTTGCCCAAAGTATTTCTCCTTCTTTCTTCACAGTGTCGAAGTTTTTACCCTCAAGTTCTGTGAAGTTCAGATATGCACCTTCTGTTCCGGTCGACGAAACGGCAACTTTCACTTCTATTTGTTCTCCTTCCTTGACATCGAAGTCGAACCATCCTACAATTTTTTTGCCATGCGCCACAAGGTCGCTACGGAAACGACGGGTGTCATATATCACCGGCTTGCCGTCTTGCATGATTCCAGCTTTGGCAAATGGTTTAGAGAATGTAGCTACGAAATACACATATCGCTCGGGGCCCCATGCGCTTACCAGTTTCGATCCGCAGATGGTAGAGTCGTTTTCGATTCTCAGTTGCGACCACACATTTTCGGCAGCCGGACGAGCCAAGAAGTGCTCCATATCTACAAGGACAAACGCACTGTCTGTCTTCGGATATGTGAAACGCAAGACTCCAGAACGGATGCCCGATGTCATTTCGGCTTTCACGCCATAGTCGAGCAGGTCTACCGCATAGTAGTTTGGCGAAGCCCACTCACGTTCGTGATCGTAACGTGAACGATAGCCCGCGTCAGGATTTTCGTGTGTTCCGGCAACAAACTTTTTCTCGCCCGTGCCCGGCACGAAAAGGAAGTCTCCCAAGTCGGGGATTCCCGTTCCGCTGAGGTGCGTAAGGCTGAATCCCATGATGGTAGGATGCGTGTATTTATATCCCGATGCTGCGTCATAGTAGTCGTTGTCGGTATCGGGGCTTATCTGTATTCCGCCAAACGGGATTTGTGAACCGGGATATACATTACCGAATCCGGCTGTACCTACAAACGGGTTCACGTAGTCGTTCAGCGAAAGGTCTACAACCATGTCGTCTCTCACCTCTCCGGTCTTCCCTTCGCATGAGAAGACTGAGAGTGCTATGATAGCCGAGAGTGTGAATTTGAATATTTTTCTCATCTAAGTATAGCGTATTTTATTTGTCGTTGGTGAGTGAGTATGGTCTGTCTTCGCCTTTAAACAATCTTTTCTTGTTAGGTTTTGAAGCCATTTCGTATACAAGTTCGCCACCATTCTTGATATCGTCGTATGTGATATATGCCTTAGTGTACGGCTTGCCGTTCAACTTGATAGACTTGATGTAACGATTTTTGTCGCTCACCTTATCCGCTTTTATTGTCAAGAACTTGTCTCCACCCATATTCACTTTCATGTATGGAACATATGGTGCACCGAAAATATACTGATCTGCTCCCGGACATACAGGATAGAATCCCATTGCCGAGAAGATATACCATGCCGACATCTGTCCGCAGTCGTCGTTTCCGCAAAGTCCGTCGATTGTGTTTTTGTACATACGGTTCATGATTTCACGAATCCAATATTGTCCTCTCCATGGTTGAGAAGTCCATCCGTACAGGTATGCGATGTGGTGGCTCGGCTCGTTTCCGTGCACATAGTTACCCATCAAACCTTCTTCGGTTACGTCTTCAGTGTTTTCGAAGAATTCCGGTGGAAGGTGCATTGTGAATAGAGAATCGAGACGTGCAGCGAATATCTTGTCTCCGCCCATTCTTTCCATCATTCCGTCAACGTCTTGCGGCACGTAGAACGAATAGTTCCATGAGTTGCCTTCAATAAATCCTTCGCCATGTGTATTCAGCAAGCTGAAAGGAGTTTTCCATCTTCCGTCAGCATAGCGAGGACGAACAAATTTTGTTTCAGGATCGTAAAGATTCTGATAGTTAGCTGCTCTTTTCTTGTATTCGTTCATCACGTTTGTCTTACCCATTGCTTTTGCAGTGTTATAGATAGTCCAGTCGTCATAAGCAAACTCAAGCGTGATAGAAGCCCCACTGCCATTTCTTTCTAATGGAACATAGCCAAGTTTTTTATATTCTGCCGTTCCGTCATAATAGTCTACGTTCGAACTGCTAACCATTGCCTTCAAAGCCTCTTCTTTATTAACATCAATGCCTTTGTTGATTGCATCTGCCAAAACTGATACCGAGTGATAACCGATCATACACCAGTTTTCGTTACCCATGTGCGACCACACCGGCAGTGCTTTGTGTACACTTTGGTTGTAATGCGCGATCATCGAGTTCACGATATCTTTGCTTCGGTCTCTGTTGATAAGGTTGAAAAGTGGATGCAATGCACGATATGTGTCCCATACCGAGAATACAGTATAGTTGGTAAATCCATCGGCTTGGTGGATGTTATGATCTATACCTCTGTATTTTCCGTCTACGTCGGTGTAGACAGATGGGTTGATCATAGTGTGATAGAGAGATGTGTAGAACATTGTCTTCTGATCGTCTGTTCCTTCCATTTCTATTACGTCAAGTTCTTTGTTCCATTTATCGTTAGCTTCTGTAACTACCTGATCGAATGTTTTTCCGTTTGTTTCGGCTTCGAGGTTCTCCAATGCTCCTTCTGTGCTTACGGCAGACAGGGCTACACGCATTTCAACCACAGGGTCGGCAGAGTCGAACTCGAAACATGTTACGATGCCACGACCTCCCATTTCAGGGAAATTCTTATACATGTTGAATTTACGCCAGAATCCGGTGTACTGAGGTTTCACTACATCGCGGTATCCGTAGTTTGATATCGGTTGCGACAACTTGATAGCAAAATATGTATAGTTAACTCGCGACCATCCGTTTGTGATACGATATCCGGTAAGGGTAGTTTCGTTCTCGACACGGATTTGCGACCATAGTACTTTTCCGTCGTAATTATAAATTCCGGCTGCAAGGTCGATAATGATATTCTTCTTCTCGTTGGCAGGGAACGTATATTTATGATAGCCTGTTCGTGGGGTAGTAGTCAGCTGAGCTTTTACTTTATAGTCGTCAAGCATAACTTCGTAATATCCGGGACGTGCTACTTCTGTGTCGTGAGAGAAACGTGAACGGTAGCCGGATTCAGGATTGTCTTTCGTTCCCGGATTCAGTTTTGCTGTTCCTGTCATCGGCATCACAAGTATGTCGCCAAGGTCGGAGTGCCCTGTTCCGCTCAAGTGTGTATGGCTAAACCCTACAATTGTGGGGTCGTCATATTGGTAACCGGCACAATACTTATATACATCGCCATTGTATCGCCCATTGATGTTTTGAGGAATGGTGTCGGTATCGGGGCTCAACTGTACCAATCCGTGAGGAACGCATGCTCCCGGAAATGTATGTCCCATCTTCACTGTACCGATCATGGGATTTACGTACTTGGTCAACTCTTGTGCTGCCATGTACCCGCCGCATAAAAATGCCATTAGTGTAATCGCTAATTTTTTACAATACATAGATTTTGTTTTTAATCATCGAAAGGCTGTCTTTCGAAAAGACAGCCTTTACTGTTGTTTTTGTTTATGGATTATTATTTGTTTATTTCTTTATAATATTCGTTCCACAACTGTTCTACGCCTGTGTATGTGGGGAAGACAGCCTTCACGGCAGCATCCCAAGTCCAGGTTTCAAGGTCTTTCGCTGTTCGGTTGAATTTGCGGATAGCATCTTTGTCCTTAGTCTTCATCCATTGTATGAAGTAGCCCGTGGTGCGATATCCGGCCATCCATTTTTTACTATCTTTACTCGAGTCTTTGCGGTTCTGTACCTGATTGTCAAACAATCCGGCATCGGCACGCACAGCATCGGCAAGTCCTTCGATGAATGTCCAGTATACACTGCTTCCGTCATAGCTTCCACAGTTCTTTGGTTCGAACTGGTATCCGTGCGTCAACTCGTGGTAAAGCACTCCGCGCATTTCATGCACAATGGCTTGAACCGTTTTGCCACCGCTAAATTCTCCGATATATTTGGCATTGAAGCGTATCTGTATCGTAGGTGGCGCACCCGATTTGTCGGCTACGGAAGATCCTGTCCACGACTCCAACTTATAGTTGACTTTCGACACGGCAGGCATCTGGTCGCCCGGTAAATAGTATAATATCTCAGCAACCTTCTGCGTATGATATTTCATAAATTCAACCGGATCCTGAACTACCGATCTGAATTGCTTTCCTCCTGTTGATTCGGCAACGGCAGATTCTGCGATATACTCAACAACAGGATATCCAAAACTCTCCCACGCCGCTACGGGATTTTGTGAGTATAATACCACTTCTCCCAAACGAGGGGTTGTCTTGGCATATTGAGCTATGGCCTCGAGGCGGTATTGTGTAAATTCGCCCGGAGTTTCGATAATATAAAATTGTTCCTGATAGCGAGCAAAGAAACTTTGTTCGGCACGTTCGTCTACAATAGTCCATTCTTCTCCATCATTCGACCCCTTCAATCGCCATGTGTATGCGTCGTAGGTCGCGGCATCGCCTGTCGAAAACATTTTATATGCAACTATCTGTTCGCCCGCAGAATTGGGGATATTCTTCAGTAGCAGATAGTCTGTCGAGAACGGATCGTCAGGGTCAGTAGGCGCAGCCTCTTGTCTAACTGTCAGTTTTCGTGATATTGTACTCACCTTTACGGTTAGCACAGCCGACCGCACAGAGAATGTTTCGTTCTCATCCGGAGTAACAGTAACATCCGCATTGCCATTTCCCTTGAGTGCACTTAGCTTAACCCAGTCGACAGAGGCATCCATCGTAATAACCCAATCGCCATTGGTTGTTATCTTGAATGTCTTGCCATCATCCTTCGGCGCAAACTCGAGCGTAGTCGGATTCAGCGAGAGGGTTGAGGTTCCATTATTAGAATCTCCTCCGCCGGGATTATCATTATCATCTCCATCGCTGTCGCTGCACGACATTATCGCGGGAAATAAAATGACCGAAAATATCAGATAGTATATAAAATGTTTTTTCATGACGAGATTTAATTCAGAACGTTTGCTTAATAGTCAAATTTGTCTTTGTTCTCCGGCTTGCTCAAGAACTCGATATACTCATCCCACAGTTCGTGAACGCCGCTATATTGTCTTGGGAATATGTAATGAGTGAAATTATCCCATGTCCATATCGGAAGATCGGCTGCCGACTTGTTGAATTTGCGAAGTGCATCCGGATCTTTAGATTTCAACCATTGAAGGAAGTATCCTGTTACACGGTATCCTGCCATCCATTTCTTTTTGTTTTTACTTGTCTCTAAACGGTTTTGCCCCATATCTTCGAATAGACGAGCTTCGATTCTCACACCATCAGCAAGTCCTTCGATGTTTGACCAGAAGATACTTCTTCCGTCATAGCGTCCGCAGTTTTTAGGCTCGTACTGATACCCGTGTGTCAACTCGTGATAAAGCACTCCGCGTGTTTCTCTGTCAAACACATACGGAGATTCTTTCGCTTTGCTTTCTACCCAACGTGTGCTGTAAAAAATGCTGATATTTGGAACTCCCCCGTTCTTGGCCGAGATACCTTCTTGATCTTTAAGATCATATCTGATATTCTGTATATTCAAAACAGAATCTTTGTCTGTCCAATATATCATCTCAGCCACTTTTTGAGTGTGGTATTTGATATATTCGTCAGGGTTTTGAACCATCTTCAGATAAATTTTGCTTCCTTCTACTTCAGGGTTCAATACATTAAACTCAACGTTTGGATAATGGAAATTTTTCCAGTCGACAAGAATATCTTTTTCGAAAAGGATTATTTCACCTACCACTAATGCTGATTTTTTATCTGCTGCACTCATCTCGAACATATACTGAGTATATTCGCCCGGAGTTTGCACGGCATAGATGTCTTCTTGGAAACGAGAGCAGAATGTCTGATCTTTTCTTTCATCTACAACAACCCACTTCTTACCGTCTACCGACCCTTTCAATTTCCATGATGCCGGATCTTGTTTTGGATCTTGTCCCGAAGAGTAAATTTTATAACTCAACATCGCAGTGTTTGCCGGTCTTGTGAATATCAGCTTGTTAACGCCCTTCGTTCCTTCGTAATATGTCTCAGGAGTTTTATCCAACAACGCGGGAATATCGGTTGTCGACTGGCTCTGAGCTGACATTGTCAACGAGCACAACGGGATTAAAAACAGATAGAGTAATTTCTTTTTCATGTTCTCAATGTTTTTTATTTTTATTTTTTGTTTTTAATGGTTCCAAATATAATTAAAAGAATCGTAACAAAAGGCAATATTTGAGCCTATTCTCACGCTCACCCCATATCGCAGAGGCAACTGATGAGGTTGCGGTCGCCATATGCGTTATCGATACGGGCTACATTGATCCAGAATTTATTGTCTTTCACAAATGCAGCAGGGTATGCAGCCTTCGAGCGTGGATACGGATGAGCCCATTCATCGGCGCATATTTCGTATTCGGGATGCGGAGCATTTACCAGCACATTGTCTTCTTTCGAATACGCGCCGTTTTCCACTTCCTTTATTTCGTCCCAAATAGTATTCATGGCTTCGACAAACTTGTCAAGCTCGGCAAGGCTTTCGCTCTCGGTAGGCTCTATCATCAATGTGCCGTGCACGGGAAACGAAAGGGTCGGCGCATGGAACCCGAAGTCCATCAGTCGTTTAGAGATATCTCCTTCTGTGATTCCCGATGTGTCTTTCACATTGCGACACTCAAGTATAAGTTCGTGCCCTACACGTCCCATCTTTCCTCGATAAACGATTCCGTATGTATCTTTAAATATTTCGGCAAGATAGTTAGCATTCAGTATCGCTATTTTGGTTGCACGAGACAAGCCCTCTTCGCCCATCATGCGGATATACCCGTAGGTGATAGGCAGTATTCCCGCACTACCGTATGGTGATGAAGAAACAGTGTTCAACGAGCTGCCGTCCATCTCTTGATGATGAGGAAGGAACGGAACCAAATGTGCGGCAACACCGATAGGCCCTTCGCCCGGTCCGCCTCCGCCGTGAGGGATGGCAAATGTCTTGTGCAGATTGAGGTGGCACACGTCTGCCCCGATGAATCCCGGGTTGGTCAATCCCACCTGAGCATTCATATTTGCACCGTCCATATATACCTGACCTCCATATTGGTGGATGATGTCGCACATCTCGCGGATGTCTGTTTCAAATATTCCGTGTGTCGACGGATAGGTTATCATATAGGCAGCCAAATTGTCTTTGTTCTGTTCGGCTTTCACTTTCAGGTCGTTCATATCCACATTACCCAGTTCGTCCGAAGCCACGATAACAGGCGTATAGCCTGCCTGTACTGCCGAAGCAGGATTCGTTCCGTGTGCCGAAGCAGGAATAAGCACGATGTTGCGATCTCCTTGTCCGATACTGTCTTGATAGGCACGGATCGTCATCAATCCGGCATATTCTCCGGCAGCTCCCGAATTGGGTTGGAAGCTGACTCCTGCAAAACCGGTTATCTCTTTCAGATAATCGCCAAGCTCGCCTATCAGCTGCATGTATCCCGCAGCCTGATCTTTCGGTGCAAAAGGGTGTATATTTTGCATTGCCGACATAGACAGCGGCAACATTTCCGATGCGGCATTGAGCTTCATTGTGCACGACCCCAACGAGATCATGGAATGAGCCAATGATATATCTTTTCGGTCGAGACGCTTGATATAGCGCATCAACTCGGTTTCGGTGTGATAGATATTGAATACCTCATGCTGCAAATATCCGCTTTTCCGTTTGAACGTATCTGCGATTATCGCTTTAGCAGGAATATTCTCCACCTCGACGCCTTCTTTTCCGGCAGCAAGCGAGAATGTAGTGAGCAAGTCGCTAAGTTTATCGGCTGTAATGCCTTCTCCGATGCTTATACCTACCTCGCCTGTTTCGAAATAGCGGAAGTTCATCTCTCTCTGTTCGGCTATCGTCTTCAATTGTTGTTGCGAAACATTTGCCGGCAAAACGATTTTTAAGGTATCGAAATACTGTTCGTTCTCCACCTTATATCCCGCCTCGATCAGCTTTGCCGCCACAGAAGCGGTTGCTGCATGAATGCGTCCTGCAATCCGTCGCAGTCCTTCCGAGCCATGATACACAGCATAGAAGCCTGCCATTGTAGCCAACAAGGCTTGTGAAGTACAGATATTTGATGTTGCTTTTTCTCTCTTTATATGTTGCTCTCTGGTTTGCAGAGCCATACGGTATGCCGGTTTTTCGTTTCGGTCTTTCGATATGCCGATAATACGTCCCGGTATCAATCGTTTATGCTCGTCGTGCGTTGCAAAAAAGCCTGCCGAAGGTCCTCCGAAATACATCGGGATACCAAAACGCTGGCTGCCCCCCACTCTCCCGGAGGAGTCAGTAGTGTCAATGCCATCAGGTCGGTTGCCACGGCAACTTTGACACCTACGGCGTGTGCTTTTTCTACGAATGCGCTGTAATCTTCAACGTTTCCGTTAGCGTCGGGGTATTGCAGAATAGCTCCGAAGAATGTATCGTCTATCGCATCAGCCGCCTTATGGTCGCCAACCACTACGTTTATGCCCTGCGGCTTCATGCGGGTGTTGATAACGGCAAGTGTCTGCGGAAATATATTTTTATCGACAAATAGCTTGTTCACTCCGTCTTTCGTCTGTTGACGGCTGCGCAAGTTGAACATCATTGTGGCAGCTTCTGCTCCTGCTGTGGCTTCGTCCAACAGCGAACAGTTGGCAAGCGGCAAAGCAGTCAATTCACTTACTACGGTCTGAAAATTCATCAGTGCCTCAAGTCTTCCTTGCGATATCTCTGCCTGATAGGGAGTGTATGATGTGTACCATACGGGATTTTCGAATACGTTGCGCACGATAACCGCCGGAGCAGTAGTGTCATACCAACCCACACCGATATATGACGCAAACGTCTTGTTGCGCGATGCGATACGATTGATCTCCTCGGCATATTCTCTTTCGCTCAATGCTTTGGGAAGCTTTAGCGGTTCTTTGAGTCTGATATCGGAAGGTATCGTCTGTTCTATTAATTCGTCTAAGGAATTAACACCAATTTTTTTCAACATCAGATCTTCTTCTTTCGCTCCGATGCCGATGTGTCGCTCATGAAATTTCTCTTCGTTCATTTTTGTATGATAAGTTAAATTGATTATTGGAGATAAGGATTGTTTTTTGCTTCAAAGCCGATTGTTGTTTTAGATCCGTGCCCGGTATATACCGTAGTATCGGCAGGCAAGGTCAGCAACTTTGTTTTTATTCCGCCAACCAACTGATCGAAGCTCCCTCGCGCCAGATCGGTGCGCCCGATGCTGCCATAGAAAAGCACGTCGCCGCCGATCAGCACTTGGGCGTCGGGGTTGTAAAAAACTACGCTTCCGGGCGAGTGTCCCGGTACGTGGATCACAATCAGGCGTTGCTTACCAAATGTGATGACATCGTCTTCGTTGAGATATGTGCCTATTGATGGAGTTTTCACATCGCCGCCTTCTACACCGAACATGCGCATCTGGGTAGCAAACTGCTCTAACAAGAACTCATCGTCTTTGTGCGCTTCGGGGTTTAACCCGAATTGCTCGAACACAAAATTATTTCCCAACACATGATCGAAATGCATGTGCGTATTCAATATATGCTTGACAACAAGATCGTTGTCGATAATAAAATTGAGGAGTTCGATTTTCTCGTCGGGATAGAAACATCCCGGATCAATAATCACACATTCTTTCGTTTCGTCGTAGAGGACGTAGGTATTGACTCCTATCGGGTTGAATTGGAATGTTTTAAGTTGCATATTTTTATTCAAGGCTCTTTAATGTTATTTTTTCTATAAAGATACAACCTTTTCTATGCCAAAAAACTGTTTTACGATATAAAAATCGAATAAAAAAGCGCGATTTAACAAGCTGAGGCAGCTAATCTTCGTCTGATAAAAAACATGGATACACACCCGTCTCATTCATAGATTTCGGGGACGTCTATCAACGAGCGAACGTACATCAATCGCGAACCTTTCACATTCGGATGATGATAGATTTGTCCAAAGCTGTAATCTTCGTGATACATCGTGCTTTTATCTACTTCCTTGCCATCGTGCAACAAAGAGGTGGCGAGATCGAATTTACACCCTTTGATGTTATATTTCTCACGCACTTTCGCTATCATTTCATTTGCTGCGATATGCGAACCACTTTCATTGGCAGGTATATTGTTCAGTATGGGAATCGAGCCTTGCGCCACGATATATTCGACAAGTTGCGACAGATTGTCTTCGGTATTTCCTCCATTTGTGCCGATGGTTACCATCACATATTTTGCTTTCACGTATGGCAATTCGTTCTTGATACGCTCCAGCACCTGCGCTATCTGACAGCCGCCACGCCCACTGCCGAGTGCCTTGCCCTTCACGGCATTCATTATCAATTGCGTCCACACCGTCGGAAAATCTTTTGTCGGATAATAGCCTTCTCCCTCTGTGATGGAATCGCCATACATAAGCAAGGTGAGGTCGCATGCGCCGGCTATTACGCTGATCTGTTTTACAAGAAGCGAGCTTCCGCCTTCTAATCCGAAACAGTAGTAGTCGTGCTGCGCACCAACATAGAACCCGCTATTGACAACGCCCACACCATGACCACCCGCGCCATCGTTCACTAATACTATTTGCTCGGCATCGCCCGTGTATACGTCTATTATCTGAACAACGTTTTTCTGATACTCGTGATAAATCTCAATCAGATATTCATGGTCGACATTCAAGAAATCTACTTTCTTCCACACTGCCGGATTGGTTGCTACCGAAAGTGTTTGATCGGTCATATTAACCCTGACCTTGAAATCTCCTGTATCGCTTTGAAAAATGGCTGTTGCATCGCCCGACAACTTAACGTGATATCGGATCATACGCTCGCCCAACGAATAATATTTATCGAGTCGGACAAATCCTTCGTTTCCGGTCAGGAGCAATCCTTCGGCGGTATATTCGGAGCTTACCTTCGCGTCGATAAGCAATTCGGGACAAGGCTGCCCTGCACTCAGCACCCGATGGTACATGAGCGTAGTAGGCACAGAATCGGCATAGAGTGGATACGAAACAATGATGGATAGCAAGAGTAATGTGGTTTTGATGAAATTTTTCATGGTCTATCTTTATTCTTTTTTGCCCACCGAAACGACTCGATGAGCGAGGTTATATCTTCTTTCATGTATTCGGTCATGGGGCTTACCGCATCGGCGTCAACCTTGTGGTCGTAGTACAGCGATCCTCTGAAAAAACCGGAAACACTATCAGTCAGAAAAAACTGGATGGGCGTTGCCACATTACCACTTAGTTCGAAGAGGGAAGCATACACATTTTCATCGGGTATGCCGATAGTTGTTTCTTTCATTTTGTCGGCTTGTAAGGCGTGGCTATACAAGAGTTGATGATTATCCTCCAATGCTGCGCGAAGGTCTCCGCCCTTTATCGGCATATAGGTGCAGTGGAGTGTCGCTCCATAGAGGGGGAACTGTATGTTGAGCCATATCTGATCGGCGGATGCGCCGGGTACGGTATCGACCTTTGCTCTGCCATTGCAAACGAATGAGAAGACCGAGCTTGCATATTGCTGCGTTGTGTCGGACGCCATTCTCGTGAAACGAGGATATGCCAACGGCTTGGGCACAGGAACGTCTCCCGCGCAGGATATAAAAAAAGCGCACATAACCGACAGGCATGTACGCTTGATATGTTTTACTCCACAATGCATCATTAGACTGAATCCATTATGCGTGATTCGTTTTCTATTTCTTTAGAACGGGAGATCATTCTCATCCGATTCTCCACCAAAGGGTGTTTGCGGTTGTTGATATTGCGTACCTGCTGTTGTTGTTGCCGGCTGATCGGCTGCCGGAAACCCTTCGCCTTCTTTTCGTCTGCCAAGCAGTTCGAGATTATCTGCGTATATTTCTATTACAAATCGCTTCACACCATTGGCATCGTCGTAGGTACGCGAACGTATTTTCCCTTCGATATACAACTGCGCTCCTTTGCGAACAAATTGGTCTGCGATCTTAGCCAATCCTCTCCAGCACACAATGTTGTGCCACTCGGTCTTGTCAGGTATCTGCGTCCCGTTGGCTGCCGTATATCCTCTTTCGGTAGTAGCTAAGGTAAAATTGGCAACTGCACTTCCATTATCAAAGTATTTCACATCAGGATCTTTCCCTACATTTCCGATCAATACAACTTTGTTTACCGACATATCTCTCTTTTATTAATTATTTTCTATCTCGAACAAATATATGTATTTTTCTTTCTTCTCCAAATGTTTATTCTTGATTATCTTTTTTCATTGATACTATTTTTTGCATAAAAAGAGAGTTGGAGATAACTACCAAGTCGCCGTCTTTGGTGCGCAGATGTGTGTAGAAACTCATGATTGCTTCTATCTTACCTTCCAGCGGCAAGTCTTTGTCAACAATCACTATATCGTCTCCTATCTTGAAGGGCGTAGTGAAGAATATGATAAGTCCTGCCGTAACGTTGCTCAGAAACGACCATTGTGCAAATAAGGCAACGCCAATAAATGCCAAACCCGAGCTTACTGCCGCCAGAATATGACGAGGGTCTACTCCCCAAATGACAACAACGGAAAAGAACAGACAAAGATTGACCATTATACAGATAACTCGCGAAGTATGCATAATGCGTTCGGGCACTTTGCCGACCCGTGTACCATAACTCCACACTATCTTGTTTACGATTGCCTTGGACACAGGAACGAAAAGAAGAACGAATGCTGTTGAAATGACTTGAGGAAGATAGTCTTGTAAAAACTCCATTGTTGAAAAATATAAATATTAAATAAAACGAAAAAGGCTGCTCACTCCTACATGAACAGCCCAACTCTTTGTATTGTTCGTCTCTTACTTATCATAGGTGAGCGTCAACCCATACGAATTGGATGTGTTTGTACTCCATGCACCCAAATACATAGTCTCAAGAACGGTATTTCCTTTTCCGTCAATTGTAGATCGTATATATCTGAACTTGAATGGGAAATTAACTGTCGTAGATGATGCAGACAATCCTTCCACGGGTAAGAACCCACTGACTCTCGCATTCGAGAAATCGCCGACAATATCATCTCGTGTTACCGGCATTTTCACGGCATCTTCTTCTTCGTTCGGGTTGATAACTACAAACCGAACATCTATAATACCGCAATTTTTACCTATTGTAACAGGATTTTTATTCGAATCTATTTCGATCTGATTTTCTGTATTATAATAGAACCGTGGCACTACTATTTCTTCATCTTTCAGCTCGAATGATCCGTTGAACAGCCATCTGTCGCCCAAGAAAGAATCGGGGCTGTATGTTTTCACTGACATAGTGCTTGGGTAAACCTGATTTTCGAGGGTAGGTATTTGTGTTACCTTCTCTATCGGCTCTTGCTCAATCGGATCGGAAATTGTTTTTATCTCCGCGCCATATATTCCGCTTGACGATGCTCCGTGTTGTGTGGTGTATGTCAGAAAAACGCAATCGCCATGGCTGGCCGTATTCGACAGTGTATTAGAAACGATATACATGTTTATACCGGATACAGCGGCAACCAAACTTCCATTGTAATCTCTCACATAAGAAAATGTAGGAGTTTTCACTTCTATCTTGTTATCTTCATCGCCAAGACATGATGATAGCAAAGCTGCAACTACGATAACGGTTAAGTACTTTACGATTTTCATATTTTAATATTAATTTATATTCAGTTTCAGTCCTACGTTCAGGTCTAATTGCCGTCTCTTATCGGAGTAGATGGTACGATGCTCGTTGCCGGCATTGAAATAGTATGCTCCGCCTATATTTCCGTATATGTTCACGTCTTTATATACCGGATACGAAATGCCTAAGGATACACGAGACGAGACTTGCGGATGGTCTTGTTTCAATTTTTCGTTTACTTCTACCAGCCCAACGTCTGTTACTACCTCCGAACTGCGCAATGCTGACGTTGATTCTACCCCGTTCGCGACATTCACTATCGTGCCCTTCTTGCGCCCACGCACATCTTTCTGTATGGCAATGCCTGCTGTTGCATAAAAATCGACATCGCCCAATTCGAGAAACTTATAGTTTACGTTTAACGGCACGCCAAGATAGTAAAAACTTTGTTTTTGGTCAACTTTCAATGCTCCGTTCGATTTTATATCCGATGTGGCGTATGTGTACGACACTCCTGTTTCGATCGAAAGCTTAGGCGTTATTTCTTTACTGACATTCAACCCTAATGTTATCGGCTGGTTGTGCTCCACCACATAGTCGTCGTTGACTGTGTATTGGTTTTGCGAAGCGGCAAATTCCTGATCTAAACTTTTAGAATATAGCCCCACCTGCCCTCTGTCTCTCGCCGATTCGCTCTCCGAGAATGATGAATTGCTATTAAGACCTACAATAAATTTATTTTTCGGTTTATTATGCCTGTCTGCATAGTCGGATGCCGTTACAACATGCACCTCTCGTTTCGGATCGTTTTTCGCTATCGACTTCGCATTCTTGTCTTCACTTTCAACCTTCGCCGACTCGGATGCCTTTTCGTCCTTTTTCTCTGCTAAAACGTCGTTTGCCTCCGAAATATTGTTTGCTGAAACTTTTTTGCTCTCCGCCTCAGGCTCTTTTGCATCTTTGACAACCTCTGCAACAGCAGTTCCTTCGCGAACGATATCTCTCGATACCACTACAACACTTCGTTCGCTCGCCCTGTCAGCCAAAACAGGCGCATCTGCACCTATCTCGTTTTTCTCGTCTTCCGGCGTCAATTCCACCATTGGCAGAGCGTTTTCCTGCGGCATTAAGATAGATTTTACCGCTTCGTCTGACGTATTCAGCAAGAAAAATGACGCTGACACGATCAATAACAGCACGGCAGCGACAGATGCGTATCGCAAGAAAAACATGCGCCTTGCCGGAGCTATTTGCTGAGGTGCCGGAGCTATTTTTCTCTCTATGTCGTTCCATATAAATGGAGGAACGTCGGCCTCAAAGTTTTTCAACTTTGAAGAGAAAACATCTTTTATCTTATCTTTTCCTTGTTCCATTCTTACGAGTTCTGTTTTAAAAACACTTTTACTTTTTCTTGTAATGCCTGACGGGCACGCACATATTGCGACCGCGATGTACCTTCGCTTATGCCAAGCATATCGGCTATTTCTTTGTGTGAATATTCTTCAATCGCATACAGGTTGAAGACTGTCGCATATCCGGTAGGTAGCTCGTGTATCATCACCATTAGGTCTGCCTCCGATATTTCGTATGCTTTCTCATCCACATCGTCTGCCATATCGGCAATGTTCTCAATATCTTCAGTCTCTTTGTAGAGATTTTTTGCTTTTCTGATATTTTCTAATGCCAGATTGATGAATATGCGCTTCATCCACCCCTCAAACGACCCGACTCCCTTGTAGGAACCAATATTCATAAAGACTTTTATGAAACCGTCCTGCATAAGATCCTTAGCCGAATCCCCATCTACAGAGTAACGTAGGCAAATAGCAAACATTATACGAGCATACTTCTCATACAATGTCCGTTGTGCTTTACCATCCCGTTCCTTACAGCCATCTATTATCTGCTGTTCTGTCATTCCGTGAGGTTTCATAAATTAAGACGCAACATTTATCTAAATGTTGCATCCATATATTCTTATTTTTTTCTGATTTCCCGTAGAGATTCTTCAATATGCGATAAGCTATCGTGTATTTAGGGTTTTTGGGTAAGTAATGCCATACTCACATTCACTCTGTAGCCTATTTCTATAACATCTACAACATCTTGCAGGCTCAATGATTTGTCGGCCTGTAAGAAAACATTTACTTCTTCGTTTTCTCCTTTCTTGGCAAGGATGTCTAACAACCCCGGCTCTATCTGAGCTTTTGTTACTTCCTTGTTTCCTATATAATAGCGAAGGTCGGATGTAATTACAAGATTTATGGTTTTTCTCGTAACCACTTGCGTCGAAGTAGATGCGTTAGGTAATAGTACCCTGATTGCAGTAGGGGTTACCAAAGTAGATATGATAAGGAAAAACAGCAACAGAAAGAACATGATGTCGTTCAGAGAAGCTGTATATACTTCTGTTATCCGATTCTTTCTCCGTTCTATTTTCATTCTTTATTTTTTTTGTAGGATGTAAAAATCAATTTTCTCCAGCTTGTAGTGCTGCTTTTTTCTTGTATGCTCTTATGGCTTTCAGCACTTCGTTCGAGCCTTTATCCAGATTCACTACAATCTTGTCGATGCGTCCGTTGAGCAAATAATAACCGGCGTATGCTATGATACCTACCAAAAGTCCGGCTCCCGAACAGATCATCTTCTGATACAATCCCGAAGATATGGTGTCTATCGCCAAGTCGTTGGTACGTGCTATGTCATAGAATATTTTTATTACCCCGAATATTGTTCCCAAGAATCCTAACATCGGCGCAATGGACGCTGTGATGCTCAACCAGTTCATCTGGTCTTCGAGTCCGCTTATTTGCTGGCGGGCTTCTATCTCCATCGATTCTTCTATTTCGCGATCATCGTTGTTTATTTCTTTCAATCCGGCACTTACTACTTTGGCAAGAGTGTGCGGTTGTTCGATGCAAAACTTATGTGCTTTATCTACTTTCCCGTCAGCTATCAACTCAAGCACGCGCGACAACCATATAGGGTCGTTCTTGCCGGCTCTGCTGATTACAACCCATTTGCTGACGATAACATATATCGCCAATAACGACAACAGGAATATGGGCAATAATATCCAGCCCCCTTTGAGTATGAGACTGAAATAGCTTTCTTCCGGAGCCTGTTGAGCTATCACTGTTGTTGCTTCTTCCGCCATTTCAACTATTGGCGAGGTCTGTATTAATGCTAATAAATTCATATGAATATAGTGTTTACTTTTTTTTGATATACAAAAATCGACAATTTTACGGTCTTTTCTGTCAATTGTCGATTTTTTATACTTTATTTTATTTCTTTAATAATCTTTTAAGATATACCGAAACTGATACTGCTCATATACTCGTAGAAGCAACTAACGACGCCCACTATAAAGATTCCTCCCAACGCCAACACCATAGAGGTTTTCATATATCCGTCTGTTTCGATTGACGGCAGCGGCACTTTGGTGTCGTAGATAAACATTGCCTTTACCACTTTCAGGTAGTAGAACAACGATATTACCGTATTTAAGAATGCTAATACGACCAACACGATGTTTGATGTTTCGGGTTGCTCCATAGCTGCCATAAATACAAACATCTTGCTGAAAAATCCGGCAGTGAAAGGGATACCTCCGAGCGAGAACACGGCGATCATCATCGTCAATGCCAACAGCGGATTCGATTTGTACAACCCGTTGTAGTCGCTCATGTTTACTTTGCCCGTTTGGTTTTCTATTGCTGAGATGACTCCAAACACCGCAGCGTTAGAGAATACATACACAAACACATAGAAGATTGTAGAAGACATACCCAATGTTGTTCCCGAGAATAAGCCTAACATAATGAATCCGGCTTGAGAGATAGACGAGAACGCAAGGAATCGTTTCATATTTTCTTGATGCAGGGCAAACAGGTTACCGATAGTAATAGTAACGAGTATCAATATCCAGCAGATGACCTGCCATGTACCGGCAAGCGTGGGGAATACATTGTATAAGATTGTCATCAGCGCAAACACCGCCGCCCCTTTGGATATGGTAGACAAATAGAGCGTTACCGTAGTAGGTGCACCCTGATATGTGTCTGCCGCCCACAAGTGGAACGGAACTAACGATATTTTGAAGAATAATCCCGAAAGGATAAATATCATTGCCATTATCACCAATGGTGTAGAGTAGATAGTTGTTGCAATGTCGGCATAGTAAAGCGTTCCGCATGCTCCGTAAAGGAACGAAAGACCGAACACAAGTATGGCTGACGAGAATATTGCGTTGAAAATATACTTAGCTCCTGCTTCGGCAGAATGTTGTTTGTATTTGTCGAATGCCACAAGTGCAACCATCGGCAACGATGCTGTCTCGAGTCCGATATAGAACAACAGGAAGTTGCCCGAAGAGATCATCAGATACATACCGAAAAGCGTCATGGTGATGAGCATAAAAAACTCGCCTCGCTTGACGACTGCTTCTTTTGTTGCCAGCCAAGTCTTTGCCTGCAAGAGGATGATGAAGACTCCGACATTCAGGATATTCTTTATCAGCAGATATGCAGGTCCTGTAACGTACATGCCGGCAAAGGATGTGCCGTCGTCGGTAAAGGTAAAGCAAACCACCGTATGAATGAGGAATATACCGCATGCCACAGGATAATAATATTTCTTTGCATTGTCCGAAGCAAACAAATCGTACAGAATGAGTAGTAGAAATGCCACCACTAAGGACATCTCGTGCTTCATCAACAAATAATTACTTAAATCCATCTCTATATCTTATATTTCAACGTTTACTAAAATTATATCTCTGTCGAGCTTACTTCATATAATACAAACTCGATGTTATCAGTTCGGAAATCCATCCCGGAAACATACCCATACCTGCCACGCAGATAACAAGGCAAACGACCGCCACTTTCTCGTGCCAAACGCCATCGGTAAGTTCGAGATGATGTTTGTCGTGCACAGGGCCAAACAGGATTTTGCCGACCACCATCAGTATGTACACCGCCGTTACGACGATAGACGATATGGCGATGATAGTGAACACGCGATGAAACATGTCATCGTTTTGGAATGCTCCGACAAAGATCGGCATCTCGGCAGCAAATCCGCTCAAGAACGGTAATCCGAGCGATGCCAAACCGGCAATCACATAAGCTACCGACAAGAATGGCATAATCTTCATCAGCCCACCCATCTGTCGAATATCTCGTGTATGTGTGCGTCCGTATATCATACCGATGAGGGCAAAGAAGAGAGCCGTCATCAGACCATGCGATAGCATTTGCATCACAGCCCCTTTCATCGCTGTCTGGTTTATCATCAGTATGGCAAACAATACCAATCCGCAGTGGCTTACCGAAGAGTAGGCATTGATGTATTTGAGGTCGGTTTGCGAGATTGCTCCCATCGCACCGTAGATAACACTTATACCTGTGAGTATAATAAATATCCAAGACAACTCGTCTGCTGCCTCAGGCATCAATCGCATAGCGATGCGGAAACATCCGTATCCCCCAAGCTTCATCAACACGCCGGCGTGCAACATCGACACTGCCGTAGGTGCAGACGCATGACCGTCGGGCGACCATGTGTGGAACGGGAACAATGCCCCGAGAACCCCGAATCCAAGAAAGACAAGCGGGAATATCCAGTATTGTGCCTCGATGGGAATGGATGCGCTGTGCGCTATTTCGAGCATATTGAATGTGTAGTGCCCCGTTGTAGACGAGAAGAAGTACAAGCCCAACACTCCCACAAAAAGGAATGCCGATCCGCCCATCAACATCAGCGTCAGCTTCATTGCCGAGTATTCTTTCTTGCCTGTTCCCCACAGTCCGATAAGCAGATACATAGGTATCAAGGCTATCTCGTAGAAGAAGAACATGGTAAACATATCTAACGATATGAAGAACCCATACACACCCACCGACAGCAGCGTCAGCCACATAAAAAAGTCCTTAGGGAGCGGTTTGATGTTCCACGAGGCAAATGTGCCCGTGAGCACGATAACTGCCGTCAACAACAGCATCAACACCGATATTCCGTCTACGCCCACCGCATAATGGATGTTGAGCGAAGGAAACCAAACGGCATCGAACATAAACAGCATTTCGGCAGTATTACCTGCACTGCGCTCGGCATAGAAGAAGTATAACAACCCAAGTGCGAGTATAAGCTCTATGACTGCACCTATTACGGCAACCGTGCGGATTTGCTTGATGTTTCTGCAAGCAATAAAGGCAAGCAGCATCAGCACCGGAACTATGACAAATAATGAAAGATTCATCTTATATTATTTTTTTTCTTAAACTACTTTACTAACAAATAAAACATACTATGCAAAATGCAAACCCGACAACAAGGATGAGTGCTCCCAACAGATAGGCGAGTGCATATTGCTGTATACGTCCCGACTGAAATTCTTTGATCGACTCTGCCGCACTGTTTGTCATGTACGCCAACGAGTCCATGAATCCGTCTACGATGTGGCGGTCAAACCATGCGATAGGGCGCGAGATGCAGTTGAATATTATCTTCTTGGTAACGAACATCCATATCTCGTCGAAATAGAATTTGTTGTGAGCTGCAACATACAGTGCATTTATCTTAGCTGTTATCTTATCAGGGATATCTGTTTTCTTGAAATACATTGCTGTGGCGATAGCGATACCGATTACCGCAGCCACGATGCTTGGTATTGCCACATTAATCCAGTCGATATGTGCCTCGAACGGAAGTCCGCTTGCCGTAATGTAATCCGAGAACGGCACGAGCCCGGCAAATACGGAGAAGATGGCAAGAATGATTAACGGAATAGTCATCACTGGCGATGCCTCGTGCGGCTGATGATGATAGTGCTGATCGTTGCCGTTATGGAAGATACGATAGTAGAGACGGAACATATAGAAAGCCGTCAATCCTGCCACGAATAGCAATATGATGAAGATCGGCATATTGCCGTGCAATGCTGCCGCAAGTATTTCGTCTTTACTGAAAAATCCTGATAACGGATAGATACCCGCAATGGCAAGACATGCCACAAGGAATGTGATGTGTGTGATAGGCAGTTTTTTCCACAGTCCGCCCATGTCCTTCATCTCGTTGCTGTGAACAGCGTGTATGATTGCTCCTGCACCCAAGAACAACAATGCCTTGAAGAACGCATGCGTGAACAGATGATACATCGAAGCCATGTACCCTACTCCATCGTGCCCTTCATATCCCGACACACCCAGTGCGGTTATCATATATGCGATTTGCGATATGGTGGAGAAGGCAAGCACACGTTTTATGTCGGTCTGCGTACAGGCAATCACTGCCGCAAAGAGAGCCGTTATAGCTCCTATCCATGCTATGATTTCGAGTACATCGGGGCTTTGGAAAAAGTAGAGTGGAAACAGACGCGCCACAAGGAATACTCCGGCAACAACCATCGTTGCGGCATGTATAAGCGCCGACGCCGGTGTTGGTCCTTCCATCGCATCGGGTAGCCAAATGTGGAACGGCATCATCGCCGATTTTCCGGCTCCCCCTATAAAGATCAGCATCAATGCCCATGAGAATATCGAGATGCCCAAGAATGTTGTTCCTGCCGTAGAGGCAATGAACGGAGCATCGAGCTGGGTCAATGTTGCAAAATCGAATGTTTTAGAATAGAACGACAGCACCAATATCCCGATAAGGAAAAAGAAGTCGGCAAATCGGGTTACGATAAATGCTTTCTTCGCGGCTGCTATCGCAGACGGTTTTACGTAATAGAAACTAATGAGCAGGAATGAGGATACGCCCACCATTTCCCAAAAAATATACATCTGGAAAATATTGGTTGCCACCACAAGCCCAAGCATTGAGAACGAGAACAGCGAAAGGAAAGCATAATAGCGTTGAAATCCTCTCTCGCCCTTCATGTATCCCAAACTGTAAACGTGCACCATCAACGACACGGTAGTGATAACGACAAGCATCATTACCGAAATGGGGTCGAGATACATACCCAAGTCGATATGCAGATGCTCGGTAAAGCGCAACCATTCGAAACTGAATACGTTGATCGCTTTGTATGCTCCATCTGCTGCCGGACCGATAGCAAAGAAGTATTGGTATGCGGTTATATAGGCAAGGATGGTTATTATTGCCAACGAGACAGTACCCAATACGCCCGCCAGTGTCGGTTTCATATATTTACCCCCCAATCCGAGAATGACGAACATCAATGCCGGAAGTACAGGTATGAGAATAGAGTAGTTAAAAAATTCCATATCTTACGACTCCTATTTTTTTAGTGTTTCATTTCAGTTATGTTCTCATCTATGTAGATGCTCTTCACATTGCGGTAGATGTTGATGATGATAGCAATTGCAACCGCAGTCTCGGCTGCCGCTATCCCTATACCGAATAGTGTAAAGAAGAACCCTTCCAATTGTCCGGGATATAAGAGTTTGTTGAAAACTACGAAGTTGATATCCGCAGCATTCAGCATGAGTTCGATAGATATAAGAACCATAATCATGTTCTTTCTCGACAAGAAACCATACACTCCCGCAAAAAACATGATGGTCGTTACCATTATGTAATACTCGACAGGAACAGGTTTTTCTAAAAAATCTATAATGAAATCAAACATATATCTTTAGTTTTTTACTGTTTATCTTTTTCTTGCAATCATTAGCCCCCCGATGATACATGCCAGCAGCAGGATACTTATCGCCTCGAAAGGCAACATATACTGATACTTGTCAGTCCCCATCAGCGTCATACCTATATGATGCATATCTATTTCCTTGCCTACACCGTAGCCCACCAGCTTGCTCACATTGTGAAAGATGAGGTGCCCGCAGATTGCCAATCCGGCAAAGGCTGCCAGAAATGAGACAAACATGCGTTTCGGTTTTTCGTTTTTTACCTCATTGCCGGGTTGTTGTGTAAGCAATATGGCGAAAATGAAAAGTACCATAACTCCCCCTGCATATACGGCAATCTGAGCCGCCATCAGGAATTGATATTCTAACAGGAGATACAAACCCGCTGTACTCAGCAGTACAAACAACAGATACACTGCTGCACGGATAATGCGACGCGACGTTACCGCCAGAATAGAGAACACCACTATTATTGTCGCCAAAATGTAAAATATGATTGAACTTGCCATCATAGTTTATGTTGATTATTCTTTGTTTTCTTTAATGTCTTCCTTCACTGCGCTGTCTTCGCTTGCTGTCGCAGGAGCTTTCGCCTCAGCCGGTGCTGCCGGTTTGGGCTTCGCTTCTGTTGCTACGGGAGCCGCAACAGGTTTAGGCTCTCTTTTCTTCTCACGCAGTTTCGATCCTTCGTTGTTGAGGCGTTGCTTCAACGTGCTACGAGTAAACACCGCATTTTCGAACGTATTGTCGAACTTGATGGCATCTGACGGACACGAGATTACACACAGGTTGCAGAACGTGCACATACCCAAGTCGTAGAAATACTCGTCAAGGATTTTTTTCTTTTTGCCTTCGTCGGTCTCCATCATTTTCGATACGACGGTAATAGTACCGTTAGGGCAGTTGATCTGACAAATACCGCAAGCCGTACAAGCGTGCTCGTTGTTGTTGTCGTGAGGCATCGTCAACTCGCCTCTGAAGCGATCCGATATGACCAACGTATCCCTATTTTCGGGATACTGCTGTGTAACCTTCTTCGACCAAAGCTCTTTCCAAGTAACACCCATTCCGGTGAGGAGAGATTTGATCCCGCCAAACAGACCTGAAAAATATTCTGAAACTGAACTCATTTTATTTGCTCTTGTTTTATTTTAAACATCTTAACTGAAGAGTTCGACAAGTGTCAATCCTCCTACAACTATCGCCACCATTATCACAATATTTACCAGATTGATAGGGAGCATGTATTTCCACTCCAGATTCAACAACTGGTCGATACGCAAGCGAGGGAACGACCATCTTATCCACAAACTGACAAATACCAAAGAGAATGCCTTGCCGAAGAACCACAGATAGGATGGTATGTAAGACATTATCTCGTTGAAGGTATGGCAAAACGCATTGTCGCCCGGCAACAGCACGGGGTTCCATCCGCCAAGGAATACGGTAGTAGCAATTGCGGCTACGATAAACATATTCAGATATTCTGCCAGATAGAAAAATCCGAATTGCAATCCCGAATATTCGGTATGATATCCGGCTGTCAACTCAGATTCTGCTTCGGGCAAGTCGAACGGACCACGATTGGTCTCGGCATGTCCCGATATAAGGTAGATGATAAAGGCTATCATCGCCGGAATGTGTCCGTTGATAATGTTCCATTCGGTAATATAGCGTTGTTGTTCTACGATAGTAGACAGTTGCATTGTGCCTGTCAGCACCACGATAGTCATCAGCGCAAAAGCCGCCGACAGCTCGTAACTGATAAACTGCGCACCGCTTCGCATTGCCCCAATCATCGCATATTTGTTGTTACTTGCCCATCCGGCAAGCAATACGCCGATAATGCTCAACGACGAAACTGCGACAAGGTAGAAAATACCCATTTCGAAGTCTACGACCTGCAATCCTTCGCCAAATGGTATGGCTCCGAATGTGAGCATCGACGATACAATCATAAAGAACGGAGCAAGATAGAACAAGAATTTGTCTACCCGGTCTACATGGATTATCTCTTTGATAAGTATCTTTATCATGTCGGCAACACTCTGTATTGACCCGAACGGACCTACACGGTTAGGACCGAGGCGAGACTGGAAGAATCCCGTAACCTTACGCTCCATGTATATGAGTATCAGTGCAAGCACGGCATACAATCCCAACAAAACGGCTCCGATGAGAACATATTCTATCAGCGAGGCCGCCCACTCGGGCAGATTTTCACGTAACAACTCGTCTATCCATGCTGTTACTTGCGAAAGCTCTAATGAAAATTTCAATAACATATCTCTTTATATTGATATTACAATGTATCTATTATACTCTGTTGTTTAACGGTCGATGTCAGGAATCACATAGTCCATCGACCCTCCGATACCGATAAAGTCGGAAATCTTTTCGCCCTTGCATATCAGCGGCATTACCGACACGGCAGCCATCGACGGCGAACGGAACTTGATACGATACGGAGTTTTGTCGCCACGACTTTCGATATATACGCCAAAGTCGCCACGAGCAGCCTCTACACGTTGCGTGTATTCTCCTTCAGGCAATTTGATGATCGCCTTTGTTTTCACTTGATGGTCGCCCGCCGGAATGTTGTCGATCAGTTGTTCGATGATTTTCAACGATTCTTCTATCTCGTCCATTCGGTTCATATATCGTGCAAACGAGTCGTTCTCGGTACGGATTATTTCTTTAAATTCTACCTTGTCGT
>CALNCC010000058.1 GCA_937875275.1 uncultured Dysgonomonas sp.
AATTAAAACTTGGAAATCAAAATAATATAAACGCAATGGCTGAGACTATTTATATATTTGATGAAGCATACAATGCGGCGCTGGAATATTTCAGTGGAGACGAACTGGCAGCGAAGGTATGGGTAAACAAATATGCGCTAAAAGACGCGCAAGGTAATATATACGAAAAATCGCCGATCGATATGCATTGGCGTTTAGCGAATGAAATAGGACGTGTAGAAGCTAAATATAAAAATGGACTAACGAAAGAGCAGTTATTCGAATTGTTCGATCATTTCAGATATATCGTTCCACAGGGAAGCCCGATGACGGGAATAGGTAATAATCATCAGATAGCATCTCTTTCCAACTGTTTTGTGATTGGGTTGGATGGGTCGGCAGACTCGTATGGTGCGATCATTAGGATTGATGAGGAGCAGGTGCAGTTGATGAAACGTCGCGGTGGTGTTGGGCACGACCTTTCTCATATTCGACCTAAGGGTTCGCCCGTAAAGAACTCGGCATTGACATCTACCGGCCTCGTTCCATTCATGGAGAGATATTCCAACTCTACCCGCGAAGTGGCACAAGATGGGCGTCGCGGAGCATTGATGCTCAGTGTGTCTATCAAGCATCCTGATGCCGAATCGTTCATCGATGCCAAGATGGAACAGGGAAAGGTTACAGGCGCAAACGTCTCGGTAAGAATTGACGATGACTTTATGAAAGCTGTTGTGAGCAACCAGAAATATACGCAACAATATCCCGTGGATTCGGCAACACCAACTACAGAAAAAGACATTGTAGCATCAGACCTTTGGAAGAAGATCGTGCATAATGCATGGCGTTCGGCAGAGCCGGGAGTATTGTTCTGGGATACAATTATTCGTGAATCTGTTCCGGACTGTTATGCCGACTTAGGATTCAGAACAATTTCAACAAATCCGTGTGGCGAGATACCTCTTTGCCCTTACGATAGTTGCCGTTTGTTAGCTATCAACCTTTATTCGTATGTCGTCAATCCATTTAGCGAAAATGCATATTTCGATTATGAATTATTTACCCAACATGTGAAGTTGGCACAGCGCATAATGGACGATATTATTGATCTCGAAGCCGAAAAAATAGAATTGATACTCGACAAGATCGGATCAGACCCCGAAACCGATGAAGTAAGACGGGCTGAACGTCATTTGTGGGAAAAGATAAAAACCAAAACATTGCAAGGTCGCCGCACAGGTGTCGGCATAACCGCCGAAGGCGATATGATAGCTGCTATGGGTTTATGCTATGGGACAGAAGAAGCTACGGATTTTGCAGAAGAGGTACAAAAGACTTTGGCGTTGGCAGCCTATCGTTCGTCGGTAGAGATGGCTAAAGAGCGTGGCGCATTTGAAATCTTCGATGCTGAGCGTGAGAAAAACAATCCGTTCATCAATCGTCTCGGAGAAGCCGACCCGGAACTGTTGGAAGATATGGCGAAATATGGAAGACGCAATATTGCTTGCCTCACCATTGCCCCCACAGGAACGACAAGTCTCATGACTCAATCTACTTCCGGTATCGAACCGGTATTTATGCCGGTGTATAAGAGACGCCGCAAAGTAAATCCTAACGACAAGGAAGTGAGAATTGATTTTGTGGATGAGAATGGCGACTCGTGGGAAGAATATATCGTATTCCATCATAAGTTTGTAACATGGATGGAGCAGAACGGGCATTCGACAACTAAAAAATATACGAGCGAAGAGATTGACGAGTTGGTAGAAAAATCGCCTTATTATAAGGCGACATCAAACGATGTAGACTGGTTGCAGAAAGTGAAAATGCAAGGTCGTATGCAGAAGTGGGTCGATCACTCGATAAGTGTAACTATCAATTTGCCTTCCGATGTCTCGGAAGACTTGGTGAATGACTTGTATGTAGAAGCTTGGAGAAGTGGCTGTAAGGGATGTACCGTCTACCGCGACGGGTCACGCGCCGGAGTACTTGTTGCTGCGAGTGATAGTGAAAAAGAGAAAAAAGAGGAAGATTGTGATTGCTACGAACGACCGTTAATTGTACCTTCCCGACCGCGCGAATTGGAAGCCGATGTTATTAAATTCCAAAATAATAAAGAAAAATGGATTGCATTCATCGGGTTGCTCGATGGTCGTCCGTATGAAATATTTACCGGTCTCTCGGATGATGATGAAGGTTTGGTATTGCCAAAAAATATAAATAGTGGACTTATTCTAAAAACCGTGAATGATGCCGGAGAACGTTCTTACGACTTTCAATTCAAGAATAAGCGTGGATATAAAACGACTATCGAAGGATTGAACGGGAAATTTAATCCGGAGTTTTGGAACTATGCAAAATTGATATCAGGCGTCTTACGTTACGGAATGCCTATCGATCAGGTCGTGAAGCTGGTACAAGGTTTAGAGTTGAATAGCGAAACTATCAATACATGGAAAAATGGTGTCGAGCGTGCTTTGAAGAAGTATTTGCCGAACGATACGGAAGCAAAAGGCCAAAGATGTCCGGTGTGTAATTTAGAGACATTAGTGTATCAGGAAGGCTGTATGAAGTGTACCAACTGCGGCGCATCGAAGTGCGGATAATATTTTAATTATATAATATAGAAAATTCGAAAACAGTGGATTACTTCGCAGGAAGTGGTTCACTGTTTATTTATTATGTATCACATCCTTATTGGTCAGATACTGAAAAAGGAAACAAAAGAATAATTCTGAAAAATGTGTTACCTTTGTAGAATTACTTTTAATATATAACTAAGATCGAATGAAACACATTGCTATTCTTTCTCTTCTGACAATTCTATTCTTTGTCGGAATCCCAATAAAAGCAGCAGATCATCCACAGAAAATAATAATAACAGGCACCATTAAAAACTACGAATCGGAAAAAACGGTGCAAATGCACGTTAATAGACCTGGTTTTGACGGAAAAGAAGTAAAAGTGGAGTTGGATAATCAGGGAAACTTTAAGGCTGTGTTTGAGAGCTATATGCCTACCGATGCTTGGATTTTTTACAATACTAATTTTCTGGTGCTTGTTCACCCCGGCGATAGTATTCATGTTGTTTTCGACGGCAAACATAGAAATAGGCCTGAGCTGTTGCAAGACATCCATTTCTCAGGTAAAACCGCCCGAATAAATCAACAAGCAGCCGCGTTTCAGAAGATGTTCTTTGCTCATCCTGTTTATTCCGATTGGGATAAAAAAAACAAGGCGATACGCGAATACGACGTAGCTCAGTACACTCAATATCTGGATACGGTGAAGAGCGAATTGAAAAGTATTTATGACAAATTTGTAGCCGACAATAATCCCGAAGAAGAAGTGAAAACGTGGGCGTCTACCTATCTGGATGAAGATTATTATACTACATTGGCGTTTTATGCTGCAGATCATCGAAATGCGAACGGTATGGGGTGGGCAGACAAATGGGATGTGCCGAAGGGTTTCTACGATTCCATGTTGTCCTTTTTGCCAATAAGACGTGAGATGTTTATCAGTGGTTATGCTCTGAGGGGTTTTGTTGATAGGTTTGGTCGTTATGTGAACGATTGCCAGCGGGATGCAGATACCCAGCAGTTGTATGCTGTATTGCCCGGAGGAGGAATGATTTCCGGATCGGATATTACAGATTCTCTGAGTATAAGTCATATACAGAAAAATGTTCCTGACCCGCTGTTGCAACAAATGGTGTTGACGAATATGTTTTATCGTAATTTAGAAAAGCAAGATATCAGCGGATATGAGCGTTTTATAGACGTAATAGAAAAGTGTATTACCGAACCATTTCTGAAAGAACCACTACAAGCTCAATACAAGGAAGTAAAGATGCGTATCGAATCGCCCGAAATATATAGTAGTATGGTTCTCAGTGATGTAGCAGGGTCTTCGGCTGCACAGGTTATGGATAGTATTATGCAAAGCAATAAAGGGAAAGTAATTTACATAGACTTTTGGGCTACGTGGTGTGGACCGTGTATCGGCGAATTTCCTAATTCGAATAAACTGCATGAAGAGCTGAAAGATCGGGATGTAGCTTTTGTCTACATCTGTATCGAGTCGGACGAACCAAAATGGAAGGCAATGTTGGATAAATTTAAACTCGAGGGACAGCATTATTTGCTCAGCAGGGAACAAAGCGACCAAATAAGGCAAACGTTTGATATCAAAGGTATTCCTT
>CALNCC010000059.1 GCA_937875275.1 uncultured Dysgonomonas sp.
GAGATTACGTACGGTGACTGGAGTTCAGACGTGTGCTCTTCCGATCTAATATACCGCCTGCAAAAACAGCCGGCATATGCCCGAGTAGAAGTAAAGCTAACGCAAGTTTTTTCTTATTCATATTCTTTTTTTGATTTTAAAATAATTCAGGCACAAAGATAAGATGAATAACTTAGTTTCAAAAGAAACTAAGTTAAAACTAAGTCCTATCAACCTGTTATACAGTATGTTGTATAGACAATTGTTGGTGTGCTAACTACTTGAGGGTGTCTAACTCTTTCATCCATATATCGAATGACGCATCGCTTGGCATGCGCCAATCGCCTCGTGGCGAAAGGTTTACCGACCCCACCTTCGGCCCATCGGGGAGGCATGAGCGTTTGAACTGCTGTGTGAAAAAGCGGCGGAAGAAGGTTCTGAGCCACTTGAGAATGATCTCATTCGGATATTCTCCATCAAAAGCATGTTGAGCAAGAAAATATATTTTTCCTGGACTGAATCCGAATCGTAGTACATAGTACAGGAAGAAGTCGTGCAAGATATAGGGTCCTACTACATCCTCCGTTTTCTGAGCGATATCTCCGTTTTCGTCTGCCGGAAGCAATTCGGGGCTGACAGGTGTGTTAATTACATCTTCGAGAATCGGTCGGCTAATATCGTCCATCTGTGTGCGGGCAACCCACGCCACCAATGTCTTTACCAGTGTTTTAGGTACGCCTGTGTTTACTGCATACATCGACATGTGATCGCCGTTGTAGGTGCACCAGCCCAATGCTAATTCAGACAGGTCGCCGGTGCCGATTACCAATCCGTTTATTTTGTTGGCATAGTCCATCAATATCTGCGTACGCTCGCGAGCTTGCGTGTTTTCGTATGTAATGTCATGCAAATCAGGATTATGACCGATGTCGCTGAAATGCTGCATCGATGCCTCTCTGATCGATATCTCGACGGAGGTAATTCCCATCGATTGCATGAGTGCCGTAGCATTGTTGTAGGTGCGATCCGTTGTGCCAAATCCGGGCATGGTAATTCCTATGATGTTTTCGCGAGGGATGCTGAGTTTGTCAAAAGCCTTGGCTATGACGAGCAGTGCAAGTGTAGAATCCAATCCGCCCGATACGCCCAACACTACATTTCTCAGTCCGATGTGCTGTATGCGTTTGGCTAATCCGTTTATCTGAATGGAAAATATTTCATCGCACCGTTCATCCAATTTGGCGTCATTAGTGGGAACGAAAGGTTGAGGAGAGATGTGTCTCTCTATTTTCTCTATTGCTGTGGCTTTTGTTTGTATGTCGATTGTTCGGAAAGATAAGTCTTTTATCGGCAGATGGCTTGTCGTGAAAGATGTATTGTGCATCCTGTCTCGCCTCAAGGCTTCGATGTCGATATCTGAGATTGTGATGTGCGATTCGAGCGAGAAACGTTCCGACTCACGCAAGATAGTTCCGTTTTCGGCAATCAGGCAACTGCCCGAAAATACAACGTCTGTCGTCGATTCGCCATGACCCGCCGATGCGTATACGTAGCCACAGATACATCGTGCCGATTGTTGGTTGACAAGCGAACGGCGATAAGCGTGTTTGCCCGTCGTTTCGTTGCTTGCCGATGTGTTGAATATAACTTCTGCACCATAGAGGGCGGCGTAGCTCGATGGTGGAATAGGAGTCCACAAGTCTTCGCAAACCTCGACGCCAAATGTCATCATCGGCGCATTGAACAACAGATCAGTTCCGACAGGTACTTCCTGTTCTGCATAACGGACGGTTTTCGCATTCAGTTCGCTCGACGGAGAGAACCATCTCATGTCGTAAAATTCATTATAGTTGGGCAGATAAGTTTTGGGAACGAGTCCTTTCATCGCTCCGTTGCATATCACAGCCGATGAGTTGTATAGTCGGTTCGATACTCTTACAGGTATATTGATGATGATGATAATATCTTTGCTTTGCGAGCAATTGATGATTTCCTTTACCGAGTTTTCGCACTCATCGAGCAGCAGGCTTTGATGAAACAGATCGCCACAGGTGTAGCCTGTAACGCACATTTCGGGAAACACAATGGCTGACACTCGATCTTCTGCCGCTTTGTTTATCAGGGAAATTATTACCTTTGTGTTGTATGCACAATCTGCAACTTTGAGCGAAGGTGTTGCGGCGGCAACTCTGGCAAATCCATTATTTATCATAAAATAATTATTATGAATGAGATGTAATTTAGAAACAAATACAAACTTACAAAAGTTTTTGCTGTTTTTTGTTGCTCATATCCGATTGTCGTACATTAAGATGTTCTTTTTTATAAACAAAATATAACGTGCCGCAGTTATACTTAAGTAACTGTTTTAAATAATGCCAACTATGCTTGATAATGTAATTGGAGGAAATACTGTTGAGAACTGGGGTGTCTCGCTGTTGATTGTGGTGGGAACAATCATCTTTGTGAAGGCGGTGTCGCTGATAAGTAGAAAGTTGATAAACCCTATTGTCTCGAAAACGCAAAATAAATTTGATGACATAATATATAGTGCCGTAGAGTCTCCGCTGCTCTTTGGGTTGATGTTAGCCGGGTTGTGGGTTGCTTTTCGTCACTTGGCTTTGCCGCAAACTGTTGTCGCAGGAGTTGGCGGTGCATATACGATACTGATTGTGCTGAATATAACATGGTTGTTTGCCCGACTGGTAAACAGTCTGTTGGATACGTATTGGACAACCTTGTCTGCTAAGCCGAAGAATGGACAAACGGGCAATGACAAAATGGCGCCGATGATTCGCCGAACAATCTTGATCGTTGTTTGGATTATTGGTATTGTAACGGCTTTGACAAATGTGGGTGTCAATATCAGTGCTTTGCTCGGTACGTTGGGTATCGGAGGTATTGCCTTTGCGTTGGCTGCACAAGATACGATTAAAAATATATTCGGTGCATTTACGATTCTGACCGATAAGCCGTTTCGCATCGGAGATACGATTCGTATGGACAGTTTCGAGGGTACGATTATTGATATAGGTTTGCGTAGCACCAAGATGCGCGATTATGATAAACGGATAGTTACGTTTCCGAACTTCAGAATAGCCGACGCGTCGGTAATTAATGTCTCAGCCGAACCAATGCGCAGGGTGGTAATGAAAATTGGATTGACGTATGACACCACAGCCGAGAAAATGGCTGAGGGAATGAATATACTGAAAGAGATGCCCCGAAAAGTGGAGCATGTTTCGGCAAAAGACCTTAGGGTAAATTTTTCTGACTTTACCGATTCGGCATTGGTTGTAACGTTTGTCTATTCTATCGAGAAAAAGGGAGATATAGCCTCTACGCAGTCGAATGTGAATATGAAGATTCTCGAATCATTCAACAACGCCGGACTAAGCTTTGCTTTTCCAAGCCAGACTTTGTATATCGAGAAGGGGAGTGCTTCGCAATTGACCGACGGTGTTTCCGACTAAGTAGCCTGAAAATAAAAGAAGTGCCACGAAAATCGGGCACTTCCTTAGCTATATGTTTATTTCCGGATTATCTCGCAATCATATCGAAACGTGAAAATTCGGCTTTGCCTTTACCATCGAGAAGAAATCCGATGCGAAGACCTTTTCCCCATTGTGGCAATTTGCTGCCATCAATATTTGTGTCATTCGATGGATATACTTTCCATGTAGAGTTGTCGGTAGACCAATAGAATTTATATAGTCTGCCGCCAAAAGATTCGACTTTCAAATATACAGTATCGGCTTTTCCAATACTCTGAGTATAGATGTCGCTTTTCTCTCTGTTCTTATTTATAATTTTCACGGTCGATCCTTCTACACCCAATGCGATGAAGTTGTTAGGGCCGCCGTATACAGTAAGCCCTTTGAAGTTAGACCCTGCGGGTGTAACAGATGTTTCGAGGGTATAGTTGCTTGTGCGCGTATTTACTCCCCAAAAACAAAAACCATCCTGCGTATTTTCGATTGTCAGTTTGTCTTTTTGTTTCGACACTACGGGTTTCGAGAAATTCATATCCCATTGCCAATACGTATCGTACTGATCGGAAGAGAAATTGTCTGTGATATTTACTTCTTTTCGCTGAACCGTGTTTTTGAACGGAACGGGAGCTTGTGCACTCGGTCTGTCTCCATTTTTGAAGTATGGCCATCCGGTTTTTTTATCCCAAACCAATTCGTCTAATAATCCTTGTCTTCCTACAAACTCGAAGTCATAGGCGTGGTAAGCGTGATATAAGTAAAAAAATCTGCCATCGGGCGATTGCACGATTGTGCCATGACCCGAGCATCTCCACAGGTCTCCGCCTTGCAGTATGGGATTGGGCTCTAATTGTTCCCAGTCTCCTTTTAGGCTTTTTGAACGAGCAACATGCACTCGGTAACTGCATCTGTTGTCGCAGCATCCTCCTACGGAATAGAAAAGATAATAGTAGCCGTTGCGTTTCATCAGCACTTGTCCCTCGTCGCCTCTTTCTATCCAGCCTTTTGCCGGGTCGGTTAGTGTAAAGTGTTCTCCAACTAACGACAGTCCGTCAGCCGATAGTTCGGATGCTAATATCTCGATTGGTCTGTTGGCAAGTCCGTAGGCTTTCCAAGTGATGTACAACTTTCCGTCATCGTCTTTGAAGACATGTGCGTCGATGGCTTCGTTTCCCCATTCAATCATCGGGCCGTGATCGGTAAATCCTTTGGTAATATCTTTGGTGGTGGCAACTCCGATGCAGGAAATATTATCACTTTTCTTGCGAGCTGTATAATATACATAGTAAGTGCCGTCGTTGTAAAACAGTTCGGGTGCCCAGCAATCGCCCTTTATCCATGCCGGTGGCGTGTTGAATACGGCTCCTATCCGATCCCAGTTGATGAGGTCGGTAGAATGATATAATGGGTAACTTGGGGCAAAGTCAGAAGTTGTGCCAGCTGCATAATAGTTGCTTCCTACGCGTATAACGGTGGGGTCGGGCAAGTCTCCTTGTATAACCGGATTGCGGTATGTTTGTTCTATTTGTTGTGCAACCACGGCATTGGTCAGAAACAAAAGAACGATTAGTATCTTGTTCATGATATTGTCGATTATATTTTAAGGTGTATTGATAAAGAAAGAGGCTATCAAGCAATATGCCGGATAGTCTCTCTCATATGTTTTATAAAAAAGTTTTTCTAAACCGATTATTTGACATATTTCTTTTTCACAAGAGAGCAGTCAAATAAGTAATCTAAACTTTTCGCTATGCTTTCGAGTGGAGTATAGTTGTATTGCTCTACTTCTACTACAAGGTGTTTAACTCCTGCAACATCGGTATTTCTGAAAATCGCATCAAATCCAACCATTCCACTTTGTCCAAGTTCTTTGTGATCTTTGATGTGTAGCAATTCGAAACGTCCCGGATATTTATTGAAATATTCAACAGGGCTTTGTCCGCCTTTTACTACCCAATATACGTCCATCTCGAAGATAACGTATTCCGGATTTGTGTTTTGTAGCATGAAGTCATACATTACCTGATCATCATATTTATTAGTAAGCTCATAAGCATGATTATGGTAACCAAATTTCATCCCTACTTCACTACATTTTTTTCCGATAAGGTCGAAGTATTCGCAGTATGTTTTCAATTCTTCAAGATTGTCTACGCCAATACCTGCACAAACAATATATTTCATGCCTGTAGCTTTGTGGGCAGCAATAGCCTGATCCCACCATTTCATGGCCTCAGTAAAATCCTTGCTTTTAAGTTCTTCTCCGGTTAGTTTTCTCATTGTATGAGCCGATAGGGCTGTCATACCTGCGGCAGCAAGATCTTTTTTAAATTCTTCGGGAGTTTTGCCATAAAATTTGCCGTCGTTGTAGTTTGCTGTTTCTACAGCTGCATATCCGGCAGCACCTACTGCTTTAATTGTTCCTGCATAATCTTTCCCGATATCATCACGTACCGAGTATAGCTGGATTGCAATTTCTTTTTTCTTTTTCTTAGCTTCTCCTTGCTCTGTGGCAAAGGCTTGCGGCATACATACCGTAACCAAAAGGAGTGTGGCTATGAAGATGATGTTTTTTTTCATGATATGTGTGTATTAAAGATAAAAATCAAATCCGTAAAGATGCCCTCTACGGATTTGATTTAAGTTATAATAAAATGAATTTAGTCAAGGATTTTGATTCTGATGTTGCGATACCAAACATCATCACCATGATCTTGCAATCCGAAAAATCCTTCTCTGTTTGGTCCACCAACTTCTTTCAATGCAGCAAATGCTTCAGGCCATGCCTTTTCGCTGAATTTACTGTCTTGAAGTAGTTCGATCCATTGTGGTGTCCACAAGTGATATTCAGCTACTGTTTCGCCATTTTGTTTGTGGAATACAGAACCTTTAGAAACAACAATCTCTGCTTTGTTCCACTCTCCAAATGGTTTTGAGTTCTGAGGAGTAGCAGGAATCATATCATACAATGAAGCAGACTTTCTATTTCCGTTTTTGCCGGCTAATGCGTCCACATGGTTTTCATTGTCTAATACTTGATATTCCGGAGAAGATATGTATATAGGCTCATATCCGTTTCCATCAGCTCTTTTCAACTCTTGAGCATAATAGAATATCCCTGAATTACCACCTTTGGAAATTTTCCATTCCAACTCAACAATAAAGTTTTTCAACTTATGAGCGAAAATAATATCTCCACCTTCTGTTTCTTGAGCTTCACCACCTCCTGATCCGGAGAATTTAAGGCAACCATCTTCGATAGACCATTTTCCGGGAACGTGATCTTTTGCATAACCACGCCATCCGTTAAGGTTGGTACCGTCAAATATAGTTATGTATCCATCCGCATCTTTCTTGAATGTTGCACTGCCCGAGTTTGCTGCATCTTCTGCAGATGTCGAATAGTTTAAAGCTACTTCTTCAGCTGCTTTTGTTTCAGTTTCAGCTTCAGCTTCAGTCTCAGCTTTCGGTGCTCCGGCACCACAACTTGCAAATGACATAATAAGTAAACCACTTACTAAATAAACTAATTTTTTCATTTTCGTATTTTAAATTTGATTTCACCACTCAAAGGTAAAAAATTATTTTCTTTGATCAAATTCTGTTCAATTACGGCATATCAGGAAGTTTCCATCCATCACGATAAGTGTGTTTGATCAACTCTTGAGCAAATGCTTGAGCATTCATCGGATCGGTTTCTTTTTTCGCAAAGTGTGGATGACCATCTTTGATCGTAAATCCGTCTTTGATAACAGTCTTGAATGTAGCATTAGGATCAATGTTTGTGAATTGCATATTGTCACCATCCCATTCTAAGATTTGGTTCAAACCTTGTAGTCTGACAGCCATAACACCCATTACAACCATTTCGTTGAAAGGTCCTGCTTCGCTGAATGGAGATGCTGTTTCAACGCGGTTTTCCGGGCTTTCTTTACATGCACGCACCCAGTCCATTTCGTGTGAAGTTTTCACTTCTCTCAATACTTTAGGAGCGTTAGGAACACGACCAGATACTAACCAAGGACGAACGCCATAACATCCGCAAACCAATGTGTCTTTTGTTCCGTGGAAAATAACACATCCACCCTCGTCGTTCAAGTTTCTACCTTGAGGCACACCTTCCGGACGCATAGGTTTGATACCTCCGTCATACCAGTATACATCCACTTCAGGGAATGCTACTTTCGGATCATTGTTACGTGCCGGGAATGTTAGTTTAACTGATTGCGATACAGGAGCACAGTCTGTCAAAAGAAGAGATGAGCTACCTTGTACTTTTGTAGGATATCCAAGTTTCAAGCCTTTAAATACAGGATGAAGGATATGACAAGCCATATCTCCAAGAGCACCTGTACCGAAATCCCACCATCCGCGCCAGTTCCATGGAGTGTAGATTGGGTTGTAGTCGCGATATTTAGCAGGGCCTAAGAATAGATCCCAGTTAAGAGTATCGGCAGGAGTAACTTTTTCTTCAGGTACATTAAGTCCTTGAGGCCAGATTGGACGGTCAGTGAAAGCTTCTACTTTAGTAACTTCACCTATTTCGCCATTCCATATCCATTCGCAAATCTTACGTACACCTTCTCCGGATGATCCTTGGTTACCCATCGATGTTGCAACTTTGTGTTTTGCTGCAAGGTTAGTCAACAAACGAGATTCGTATACCGAGTGAGTTAATGGTTTTTGCACATATGCATGTTTGCCCATTACCATTCCTTGCGCTGCCGCAATAGCATGTGTATGGTCAGCAGTTGCTACGATTACGGCATCAATAGATTTGCCCATTTTATCGTACATTTCACGGAAGTCGTAAAATTTCTTCGCTTTAGCGTGTTCTTTGAATACATGTCCGGCATATTTCCAGTCAACGTCGCAAAGAGCGACCATGTTTTCTGTTCCTTTCACGTTTCCGATATTAGCATTACCCATACCTCCAACACCGATACCGGCGATGTTCAGTTTGTCTGTCGGAGCCACATGTCCGAATTTAGCACCTAAGATCGTACTCGGCACTACGGCTAATCCAACCGCAGCTTTAGCACCAGTGCTAAGGAATTTTCTTCTTGAGATTTCTGATGACATAATTTCTTGGTTTTTAATGGTTTTAAAAGATTATAGAAATTTTAAAATTGTATTGTTTAATTCTTTGTCAGTAACGTACGTCGGAAAAACATGTCTGCGAAAAATATTGTGTTACAAGATATAAATATATTTTCACATAAGTATCCTTCTCGTCCTTTATATTTGTTTTGGTATTTGACACACATTTGCGCAAAATATATTGCTTAACATGTTACACACACCCACATCGAAATTATTTTTATTGGCGTTATGGTATAAAATGAAAGTTAACCGAATTTCAATTGTCCAAAATTATATTTTTTTTTGATACCAACATGCTTTACCGTGTTTTTATTGTTGTAAATATCCCAAAAACAAGTTAAGAACCGTTAAATACCTATCGAGGTATATATGATATAGCCTCAATGTCCGTTTGTCTGATTCGTTATTTTTAACATTATATTCCCCTTTATTTTTCTGAAACATTCAAGAACCTATACTTTTTTCTTATATTTGCCTCTCTTTATTTACGCGGTCAAGGAATGTGCTGCGTTATAGATATGTATTAATTAACAACTTAAATATAAGATAATAGCATGGAAACTTTGTTGGTATTGTGGAACTTCGGAACAATGGAAATCGTACTTATAGCTCTTGCCGTTTTACTTCTTTTTGGTGCAAAAAGAATCCCTGATCTGATGAAAGGTATCGGAAAAGGTATTAAAGGATTTAAAGATGGTGTAAAAGGTATCGAAGACGAAATCAACGGGTCTGAAGATTCTACAAAGAAATAAGACGCGACAGGTATAGTCATACGTCTCAAAAAATAAATTGACGGAATAAATTATCGGGCAGAGGAAGAGGAATCTTAATCTGCCTTGACGTTTACACCTTACTATAACACCGATGGAGGAGAAAGAAAATAAGGACGATGCAGAATTGTCTGTAACAAACGATAGCGAACAAGAAAATTTGCCAACCAAAGATGATGGCGAAGACGTAAAAAAAGGAGTAGTTCAAAAACAGAATCAGGATGGTGATGATGATTTGGACGGTGTCGTTATGAGTTTTTGGGATCATCTCGAAGCTTTCAGATGGGTGCTGTTGAGGTCAATTATTGCTCTTTTTGTATTTGCCATAGGAGCGTATGCTGTGATGAAGGATTTGTTTGATTCCGTGATTATGGCTCCATCTCGGTCCGACTTCTTTCTGTATAAGTATTTGTGTAAAGCAACAGCTTCAGTGCCGTTTTTGCCGGATTTTTGTGAAGATTTTGAAGCCAATATACAGAACATAAATCTGACATCACAATTTTTTAGGCATATAACCACATCGTTTTGGCTTGCAGTTGTATTAGCTTGTCCGTATCTTATTTTCGAAATATGGAGATTTATTAGTCCTGCATTGTATAAAACGGAGAAAAGGAGTGTGCGATGGGTGTTTGTTTTTGGAACACTGATGTTTTTTATCGGTTGTGCACTTGGTTACGCCATCATATTTCCGATGACTTTCCGTTTCTTGGACGGGTATGTACTGAGTCCTACTATCGTAAATGCAATCTCATTAGATTCGTATATGGATAACTTCATGACTCTGATTCTAATGATGGGGCTTGTCTTCGAGTTGCCATTAATAGCGTGGATGTTATCGCAGTTAGGATTGTTGAATCGTTCGTTCTTCAAGAAATTCAGACGACATGCTGTTGTCGCATTACTTGTCTTGGCAGCGTTTATCACACCTTCGGGCGATCCGTTTACGATGAGTGTTGTGTTTATTCCTTTATATATATTGTGGGAGTTAAGCGCATTCTTTGTAAAACCCGCACCGCCGGAAGATGAAGACACAGAAGATATAGATATATTCGGCAAATTATTCGGAACATCGAAAGACTGATCGCGATAGCTTGGAGTGTAGAAAGAATCAAGCATAACTTTTGCATACCGAAAGGAGTATCGTATCTTTGCAAACGAAATTCATATTAAGACCATTATACAACAACAGCTTACAGAACAAAATGAAAATAGCAATAGTAGGAACCGGATATGTCGGTTTGGTTACAGGAACATGCTTTGCCGAAATGGGCACAGATGTGTATTGTGTTGATATAGACGAAAAGAAGATCGAGAATCTGAAGAACGGAATTATTCCGATTTTCGAACCCGGATTGGAACAGATGGTAGAGCGCAATTATAAGGCTAACCGTTTGCATTTCACCACAGATCTGCCCGCAGTGTTGAATGATGTCGATATCGTATTCTCGGCAGTAGGTACACCACCCGACGAAGATGGCAGTGCCGACCTTAGATATGTGATTGAGGTGGCTCGTACCGTAGGGCGGAATCTAAACAAATATATGGTTATCGTTACCAAAAGTACTGTCCCCGTGGGTACGGCACAATTAGTAAAGCAGGCTATTCAAGAGGAGTTGGACAAACGAGGCAAAAGCGATCTTAAGTTTGATGTTGCTTCCAATCCCGAGTTTTTGAAAGAAGGCGCAGCTATCTCTGACTTTATGAATCCCGATCGTGTTGTTATCGGTGTAGAATCGGAAGATGCGAGAAAATTGATGGAGCGTCTCTACAAGCCATTTATGTTGAATAATTTCCGCATCATATTTACTGATATACCATCGGCTGAGATGATTAAATATGCCGCTAACGCAATGTTGGCGACACGTATCAGCTTTATGAACGATATAGCCAATCTGTGCGAAATAGTAGGAGCAGACGTCAATATGGTTCGCAAAGGCATAGGGTCGGATGTTCGCATCGGCTCTAAATTCTTGTATGCCGGTTGTGGATACGGCGGCAGCTGTTTCCCTAAGGATGTGAAAGCATTGGCTAAGACCGGACAGAAGATGGGTTATACAATGCGCATCCTTGAGGCTGTGGAAGAGGTTAATGAAAGTCAGAAGATAGT
>CALNCC010000060.1 GCA_937875275.1 uncultured Dysgonomonas sp.
TAACGTACAGCAAGATTTGATTAAAAGTGCAGAGGAAGCTCTCGAAATAGCGTCGCTGGCATACGAAACCACGAAGCAACGTTTCATCATCGGAAAAGCTGATTTGTCGATGCTGAATCTTACACAGAACAATAAGAACTCGGCACAGCAAAGCTACATCGGTGCATTGCGCGATTATTGGCTGAGCTACTATAAGCTGAGAAAACTGACTCTGTTCGATTTTATCGGCAACAATTCTCTATCTACACAATTGGAAAAACTACATGGCTTTTTAGATTAAAATATCGGGAAATATAGAATATATGTCTTTAGACCAGAATAAAATAACACTCACCTCATCGGATGAGAAAAAGGGGAAAAACAAAATACAACGAGCATCTTCGTTCTCTATTATAATTGTTTTTTTCTGCCTTTCTATCTTGGGCGTCTTCTTCATTCCACAGCTTCCGATGAAACTGAATCCATCGAGACAATTACCTGTTGTAAATGTTTCGTTTTCGATGTGGAATCAGTCGGCACGTGTGGTGGAAGCCGAAGTTACGTCGAAGTTAGAGGCGATGCTCAATCGCATAAGAGGGGTTCGAGGGGTAAGTTCTAATTCGTGGAATGGCGGAGGCAGTGTTACTATACGGCTGTCGGAACATGTAGACCCAGATATGGCACGGTTCGAGGTGTCCACAATTATCCGCCAGGCATGGCCTTCGTTACCAGACGGGGTCAGTTATCCTTCCATCTACATGTCGGGTACGACAGAGAATAAGGATTACACATTTCTCCGATATACGGTTAATGCAGCGCAAACGCCTGTTGCGATCAAAAAATATGTAGAAGAAAATATTAAAAATAAGATTGCCGAAATAAAAGGTGTTGACCAGGTTGAGGTTACAGGTGCAAGTCGTATGATATATAAACTGGAGTACGACAACGAAAAACTAAAAAACTATAATGTATCTCTTGGCGATTTGCGTTCGTCTATCTCTGCCTGCTTAGGGCGAGAGTTTCTCGGTATTGGTAGTATAGAAGACGAGAACAGTGAAAAAGAGTGGATTCGTGTTGCACTTATTACAGAGGATAGAAATCAGGTGTTCGATCCGTCTATCATCCGTGTAAAGAGTAGCGATGGTACTATCTTGTATCTGAACCAATTGGTGAAAGTTTATTTAGAGGAAGAAGAAAGCGATAGTTCGTTTCGGATAAATGGATTGAACTCTATCTATCTGTCTATCACAGCCTACGAAAACGCTAACAGAATAACCCTTAGCAAGCAGGTGCAGGATCTGTTGGACAATATGCAGCAGAGTCTGCCTGATGGTTACGAACTGCACATGTCATACAACGAGTCGGAGTATATCAAAGATGAACTGAATAAAATCTATTTCAGGTCGGGGCTGACAATCTTTATTCTGATATTCTTTTTTCTGATAATATATCGTAATCTGAAGCACTCGTTGCTCATCATCATATCGTTGATAGTCAATGTCTGTATCGCCGCTATATTCTATTATCTGATGGATGTTGAGATGCAGTTGTATTCATTAGCAGGTCTGACAATATCGCTGACACTTATTATCGACAACACGATTGTTATGTCGGATCAGATAATACAGCGAGGAAATAGGAAAGCATTTTGGGCAATTCTCACCGCAACAATCACTACGATGGGCGCATTGCTTATCATATTCTTTATGGGGGAAAATGTAAGATTAAATCTGCTCGATTTCGCATGGGTTTTAATTATAAATCTGACGCTTTCTCTTGTGATAGCATTATGTCTTGTTCCGGCATTGATCGAAAAAATAAATATCAGAAAGAAAATAAAGAATTATAAAACAAAGGAATTGATTTTCTTGAAGAAGCGTTTTCCCAAATTTTCGAGTAAGATAAAGGGCAAAAGAAAATTAGTCTACTTTAATCGAGGATACGAAAAGTGTATTGCTTTTACACAACGATGGAAGGTGTTGTTAATTACGTTACTCATACTTGCCTTTGGTCTTCCTGTATTTATTTTACCGGATAAGATAGAATCGAAAAAAGAATTTGGGCTATACAGGATATCGCAGGAGGATGATCTTGGATTTTGGGCAAATCTGTATAATGCAACTCTCGGATCGGTCGTCTACAAAGAATCGGTAAAACCGGTGGTGGATGTTGCCTTAGGCGGCACAGTACGTCTTTTTGCCCAAAAAGTTAAAACCGGTTCATATTCATCCGGTGAGAGAAGTGAAACGACACTTAATGTTGCTGCCTCTCTGCCCAATGGGTCTACACGCAAGCAGATGGATAATCTGATAAAGCAAATGGAAAACTATCTGTCTCAATATCCTGAGGTAAGGCAATTTGAAACAAATATACAAAACGGGCAGAGGGCGAATATTCGTGTGTTATTCGAAAAGAAACATCAAAGAGGCGCTTTTCCTCATCGGTTAAAATCAGAACTTATAAGAAAAGCGAATGAACTGGGCGGTGGCAGTTGGACTGTAAATGGTATAGGAGATGAGTTCTCGAATGAGATACACGAAACTACCGGGAGCAGCAGAATGAAACTTTTAGGGTATAATTATGATGAGCTCAGCAGATATGCCGAAGCCATTCGCGATTCGCTGTTGTTGCACAGACGAATAAAAGAAGTTACGATAGATTCCGAGTTCAGCTGGTATAAAACCGACTATATGGAGTTTGTATTCAATTTGGACAAAGAGCGGCTGATACAAGGGCAACTACCTCCGAATGGGTTATTTAATTCGTTGATGCCTATGTTTGAACGAAAAGTCCATGCCGGCGATTGGATAGCAAATGACAAAAGAGAGGCGATATTCTTATATTCGAAACAAGCCGAGGGGCTGGATATGTGGAACATGGAAAATTATCCGGGGAAGACGAGCGAAAAAGAATATAAAATGATTGACATCGCGAATGTCGAGAAGGCTCAGCTGCCGCAGAATGTAGCTAAAGAAGATCAGCAATATAGAATATGTATACAGTATGAGTATGTAGGCAGTTGGCAACAATCGTGGAATGTATTAGAGAAGAACATCCAGATATTCAACGAGAACACTCCCCTGGGATATAAAGCCGAAGGGGAGACGTCAAGATACTGGTGGGACGAAGGGGGTACAAGTCAATATTGGTTATTGCTGCTCGTGATTATCATTATATTCTTCACAACAAGCATCTTATTCAATTCGCTCCGACAACCGATTGTCGTAATTTTTATAATCCCGATTTCGTTTATCGGATTGTTCCTCACGTTCTATTGGTTCGATCTTAATTTCGATCAAGGTGGATTTGCCGCCTTTATACTTTTGGCAGGGTTGTCTGTAAATGCTAATATATATATCCTCAACGAGTATAATAATATACGACAAGATCAACCAGGCATCGACCCAGTGAAAGCTTATATAAAAGCTTGGAACGTAAAGATCAGACCGATCTTTCTTACCATTTGCTCTACGATATTGGGTTTTATACCGTTTATGATAGGCGAGTATCGAGAGGCATTCTGGTTTCCTTTAGCTGCCGGAACAGTAGGCGGATTAATCGTTTCTCTGATTGCACTATTCATATTCCTGCCATTGTTTATGGGAATCGGGAAGAGAAAGCAAGGGGCTGCAATGCATAAGAAATAAGTCTAAATTTACATCGTCTAAGAGTCCCTTTTGAGGCCATCTTAATTTATTTGGTTACTGTTTGAAGTGTTTTTTAAGTATAATTTTAATTCTGCAGATTTTTTTCTTATATAGTCGTAAGTATAACCCAACGGATCCTCATCTATTTTCTTTAATGGGCTACTTTTTCGAATGAAGACATAAGCATCAAAAAGTTTATGTGGAGACGCGAATCTCTCAGGAGATTTATAACGATTCTCTCTGGGAATATTATTAATAGCAATGATCTCTTTACCTAAATGTACCGAAGGGTAATAAAAGTAGTCAGATCCTGTATTCATAGCTGCATTTGCGAAACTCTGAACTATTGGCTTCGGCAATGAATTCGTGGTTTGGGGATCAAAGACAGTGCATTCATCTTCAGTGTACTCGCCTACTCCAATTTGAAAACTTATGGGAAAATACGACTTGCCATACCAATCACGTAGATAGCAGCCGGCCTTAATGCGTGTATAAGGATAATCTTCAATTTCTGGTATGGTCGTTAAATGACCACTGTGTGCAAATACAATCACCTTTTCATTGCCTTGAAGAAATATATTCATTGCTTTACGTACATTTTCCGCCATTTTTAAATCACGTGTAAAAGTATTATCCACATATCCGATTATTGAGGATCTTGGTACACAATTCTCTAAAAGATAATTGTAATATCTAAAACATTTCTCTCCGATTATCTTTTGAAAAGGGTCATCAACTTCTGCCATTGCAGAAGCTCCCAAATAGTCTTCTTCTTGAAAAACCTTGAGGTATGGAATAGCCTGATCTTCATTTTGGACAGCTAAATGATATTGACTCATGCTAAGTATCGGATCGGTTATTGGATCAATTCCCACAAAGTTAACTTTTGATCCTTCCGTTTGATTGTAGTTTCTCAACCATATTAATAATTCAATAAAAGACTCATAATTATCAAAAAAACATCTCAGTTCTTCTTCTATCTTATTAATGTATTCTTCATTGGTGTTTCCTTGAATATATAAATTATATTTGGACAACATGTCCATAGGACGTTCAAATGCGATAAGCCTAACATTACTTTCTTTTATCAATACTTTAATAAACTGATAAGCTGATTCTTTGATCTCCTGACTACCATGGGTACATTCTCCCAATCCAATAATCTTTTTATCTTTTATCGCTTCAAGAATAGGTGTAAAACTCTCATCATCACTAGTCGATAAGGGGATCAAGTGTCTTTTATCTAAGCTCTCCCGCAGTTGGGTTTCCTTCTTTTCACTAATCACATTTATGTCTTGTTCGCCAATATCTTTACCCCCTATCGCAATAGAAACTCTATCCAACCATATACCCTGTGTTAGTTTGCTATCGCCATAATAGTTTAAATTAATCCTAACAGCCCTTTCCTTCGTCAGATTGAAAGAGATCGTTTTTAGATCCCAATCTAAATTATTCAGTGTAATAGAATCTTCAAATACTATATTTTGATCTTCGTCGAAACTCGTTACTACAAAAAAAAGATTTTCTATGTTCGTGTTTTTCTCATTAATTGAAATAGCACAATTCTCTCCTTGCTGATAATCGGGTAAAATAATTGTACGCGATAATGCGAATTTCATTTTGGCATCTTTCAAATCTTCATAGTATCTATAAGAAGCATTGATAGGGTATTTACCTTCTACAGAGATTGTACTGTCTATCGATAATGTTGTGTAAATTTTCCCAACAGACCATTGCCAGCGACAGTCATTGAAGTCTTCAAAATTCAAATCGTATTTTTCCGTAAATGTTTGAGAATAGCCTTGTAGGCATATTGCATGTAATAAGAAAAAAAATAAGAACCTCATAATTGTTTTTTATTAACTGAAATCATATTAAAGACAACTTGTATTGACCTAAAATTGTTTAGTTTCGAATCTGAATGAAAAAGATCTTCACTATGTTAAGACCTGCCAAAGCTACTAAAAACTTTTATGTGTATGATGGGGTTTAGAAGAATTAAGGTTAATGTGAGCTCATCATATTCTCTATAGAAAAAAGAGAGAGAGGTCGCGTCTCGGCAATCTCTCTCTTCCTGTATTGTTGTTTGTCGAACTCGATTATACAACCTTCAATTCGCGAAGAATATCATTTGTTTTGTGAACGGCAGCAGCCGAAGCATCGAATTTATCTTTTTCTTCCGCAGTAAGTTTCAGATCGACTATTTTCTCCCAGCCATTTTTGCCAAGAACAACAGGAACGCCAATGCAAATATCGTTTTTGCTATATTCACCGTCAAGAGTTACACAGCATGGGATAACTCTCTTTTGGTCGTGAATGATAGATTCCACAACAGCAGCACCCGCAGCACCCGGAGCATACCATGCCGATGTGCCTAACAATCCTGTCAGTGTAGCGCCACCCACCATAGTGTCGGCAACTACTTTGTCCAATTCCTCTTTCGGCAATAAGCCTGAAACCGGAATCCCTTTGTATGTAGCAAGGCGTATAACCGGAATCATTGTAGTGTCTCCGTGTCCACCTATTACCATGCCTTCAACTTCGTTCGGGTTGCATTGCAATGCCTGGCTCAAATAGTATTTGAAGCGTGAGCTGTCTAATGCTCCACCCATACCTATTACGCGGTTCTTTGGCAATCCTGTAACTTTCGATGCTAAGTAGGTCATCGTATCCATCGGATTGGAGATAATAACTAAAATAGCATTCGGAGAATATTTAAGAATGTTTTCGGCAACACTTTTCACGATCCCTGCATTCACCCCGATAAGTTCTTCGCGAGTCATACCCGGTTTGCGCGGAATACCCGATGTTATCACTACAACATCAGAATCTGCTGTTGCTGCATAATCGTTTGTTACGCCCTTGATACGAGTATTAAAACCCAAAAGTTGAGCTGTCTGGTTCATGTCAATGGCTTTACCTTCCGACACACCTTCTTTGACATCGAGCATCACCACTTCGTCTGCTACTTCTCGGAAAGCAAGAACGTTTGCGCACGTTGCTCCTACATTACCTGCTCCAACGACTGTTACTTTAGTCATAATTACTACTTTTTTATTTTGTTCTTAATTTATATGATAATTTTCTTTTTTGTCTTATTCGCATAATTATGCAATGATGAACAAATTTACACGCTTATTCTTAAAAAAAGAACTTTTACAACCTCATTTTTCCTAATTAAGTATTAAAAAAAGCCAAAGTATTTTTTCTTTTCTTTTTAGGCTTGAATAGCTCTGTAAAATGATATATATTTGTGAGGCAAAAAAATATTGTTAAAATCGGAATGGATCAAGACGTACTTCCTAAGAAAAATAATGATAACTCCAAGATACTCAAGATAATTCTTGTTGTTCTTGCTTTGGTATTGATTGGGGCAGCTTATTATATCTTTCAGCAAAAAGGTAAAATGGACGAGATAGAGCAGGAGAGCTTGGTTGCTGAACAACAGCGTTTGCAAGACGAATATGAAGACCTGACAATGTCGTATGAGCGTGAGAAACTGAATATCAAGAATGATTCTCTGCTTCAACAATTCTCTAATGAGCAAGCCAAAGTGCAACGCCTACTCGAGGAACTGAAAACGGTAAAGACTACTAACAGAAAGGAAATAAGTAGATTGAATGACGAATTGTCTTCGCTGCGCAAGATATTGAAATCATACATTGTGCAGATAGACTCGCTGAATAAAGCGAACGAACGGCTGAAACAAGAGAATAAAGAAATAACAACAAAATATCAGAAGACCACGCAAACGCTGAACCAGATATCGCAAGAGAAAAAAGACCTGAGCGAGAAAGTTACACTTGCCGCTAAACTCGATGCGGTGGGTATTAGCATAACGCCAACCAATAATAAGGGTAAAGCGCAAAAGAAAATAAAGAGTACGGAGCAATTGGTAGTGAACTTTACGATTGCCAAGAATATAACAGCACAACCCGGTGAACGTATTATTTATGTGAGAATAATGAAGCCCGACGATGATGTTTTGGTCAAGAGTAGGGCTAATGTTTTCCCATACGAGAATACCGAGATCAATTATTCGATGAAAAAAGTTGTCGAATATGGAGGAGAAGAAGCCGGTGTAACTCTTTATTGGAATGTAGAGGAGTATCTCATACCGGGTACATATAGGGTCGATATCTTTGCCGATGGTAACCGTATTGGTTCTAAATCTTTCGATCTAAAAGACTAACAAAAAAACAAATGCAATTAATCGAAGCCACTGCGAAGCATATTCCCGTAATACAGTCTATCGCCGATGTGGCGTGGCCTCATACATTCAGAGAATTGCTCTCACCCGAACAGATAAAGTACATGATGGATATGATGTACAGTACCGATGCGTTGTGCGAACAGATCAATCGCCTCAATCATAATTATCTGATAGTGGAGGACGATGGAAAACACATTGCATACACTGCTTACGAGATTGGTTATGACAATCAACCTCAGACCAAAATTCACAAAATATATATATTACCTACAGCTCAAAAGAAAGGAATAGGCAAGCTGTTGATAGAGGCAGTTGCCGAAAAAGCGAAGAAGGTAGGGCAGGATAGGGTATTGCTGAATGTGAATAAACACAATGCTAATGCAATCAGCTTTTATCAGCATGTAGGCTTCGAAATCATAAGATCTGAGGAAAATGAAATAGGAGATGGCTACATCATGGACGACTACGTACTCTCTCTCCCAATTCGATAAACGAAAAACGAGGATTCCAATGAAATCCTCGTTTTTTATGTTGATTGTTCAGTTAGCTTTTAGCAGCTGCCACATCCGCAACCACATCCACCTTCTGAGCTGCATGATTCTTCTTCCGAATCACCACATCCGCATCCGCAACCACATCCACCGCTTGCCGGCATTGTCAAGGCAGCTATTTCTTCGGCAGAAGCATCTCTCACGGTCTCTACTTTTCCCGAGAAGAACAATGTTTCTCCTGCTAATGGGTGATTGAAGTCCATTGTGATTACATCATTTTTAACTTCAACTACCGCACCATTGAGACGATTACCATTGGCATCCATCATTGGCACAACATTACCTTCGAATATAACTTCTTCATTTATTTTTCCGTCAACTT
>CALNCC010000061.1 GCA_937875275.1 uncultured Dysgonomonas sp.
ACATACAAAATGGGAAGTAAAATAAATATATTTATTTTTGTTATCGCAGATGTATATTTTGAAACAGAGAACCATATTATATATAGTATAGGGATCGCAACCCAAGCGTAGATATATTCGTTGATTGTTACCGGAAGGTCGAAAGGCGTTGTGGCAAAATACATAGATCGTAACGGAGCAACGTATCTGAATAATGATGCCAAATAGGGTGTTAATATTGCTAATGCGGAAATAGCAGCAATATATATGTATGATCGTTCACGGTTGAAGCACTCATTAATAACTACCATTACCACAAATAAGAGTACGTTGCCTGCAACAGTAAAATACAATAGCAAATAAAGCAAAATGCCCACAATATAGCGCACTCGCCCTTTAGCGATAAGGTACACGAGAAATGAAGAAAGAGCAATACATATCCCCAATATATTGTAAAGGCTGAAATAGATATATGAGCAAGCCATCAGAAGTAATAAGTTGACGGCTAATGGTATAATAAAAAGAGTGTGAATAGCTCTGTTTATTTTTGCATATATTGCGACCAACAAAAGGTATATCGTTCCGATTGATACAGCAAGTATCGATGCACCTATCCACGGATAGCAATAAAACTGGGTAAGGAAAGAGCTTAGATATAACAGTAATCCGCCGGGCTTGGATATATATTGAGTGAAATAAAAGATGTCGGTTCTGAATAATTGAATCTCTTCGTGGTAACCGATTATGTGATATCTATTATTAAGAAACAGCCATAGAAAAGCGGTAATCACAAGTAAAACGAACACAACGTAGCTATTACATCGTAATGTATTCTGGTATCGATCTGGAGCCATACAGGTTAAGTCTAAGTATTGTATTTACAAATCTATACCAAAAATAACATTATTTAGCATAAATTGCAAACTATTTCTTCTCTCCCTGAAGGATATCTTCTCTTGATTTACTTGTTGTTACAAAATATACTCCGCCAAATATCAATACGGCAGCAATTACCTTCTCTATCGTAAAGTTATCTTGCCCGATATAGATAGCAACTAAAGAAGCAATGATGGGCTGCACATTGTTGTACATCGATATTGTTGTCGGTCTGATACGTCTTTGAGCGACGGGAATCAGCATATATGTGAGGAATGTAGCACCAACAAGCGTGAATGATATGGCGACAAACGGAACAATGGATTCTCGGTATTGGATGAGAGGTGCATCTACAACATCTTTCCCAAACAGGGGCAGTGCGAATAGCGTAGCAAAAAGGAACATCCATTTCATCATCGTTATAGACGAATATCTTGTCGAAAGAGGGCGTGTGATGACAATATAGGTCGAATAGAATATCTGGGCACACAGAATGGCCAGGTCTCCTTTCAGCGTGTCTCCTTGCCCTACCGATATCTGATGGCTACTGTATATGAGAAAGATTGCTCCGGCTCCACCTAATAGTACTCCTCCGGCTTTTTTCAAGGTAATGGGTTCTTTCAGCACAATTGCTGCTATGATCATTGCAAACAGTGGACTGCTCGTAGTTATGATAGATGCATCTACGGGCGATGTCTCATTCAGTCCGTATGCAAATAGGCTCTGATTGAAAAACATACCCAATAGCCCCCCCACGAAAAGTATCGTCAAATCTTTTTTTGCCACTTTCTCTTTGGGCATAAATAACGATACTAACCAAAACATAATGGCGGCAAAAGACATTCTAAGGGCAGTCATGCCATAAGGCGATATAAAACCTTCGGCATACAGGTATTTATTGATAGGAATGTTGATGCCAAAGAGGCACATAACAAATAGCATCAATAGATTCCCTTGCAACTTGGGAGACAAATTCATTATACTATTCCTTACCTTTTTTCCGAGGATTACTTGTATGTGTTGTAAGATATTATTTCATCCGATGCTTTACGCTTCTTCTCACGTAGAGGCTGATTGGGATATCCGATGACAATATCGAGAACAATCCGTTTATTATCGGGAACATTGAGTAGCTTTTTCATTTTAGCCTCTCCAAACCACCCTAATATGCAACTGCCAAGTCCTTCCGATTGGGCTGCAAGACAAATGTGGGCTGCGGCTATACCAATGTCGAGAAACGCGAAGTGTTTGTCTTTGACAATTCCTCCCACACCCGACATAATGTTTACTTTCTCTTCTACAACGATGATATGCACGGGAGCCTGTTTCGTAAAATGATTCATCCCTAACAGTTTTGCCGAAGCTGCATCTGCCACCTTGTTTTTTAGTTCGGGATCATCGACCACTATAAAGTGCCACGGTTGGGCATTGCAAGCCGATGGGGCAAGGCGAGCGGCTTCTAATATGCGTGCTATGATCTCTCTGTCTACTGCACGTTCGGTATCGAAAGCGCGGGTGCTTTGTCTTTGGTTGACTAAGTCGTAGAATATATTTTCTGACATGAATATTGTATATTAAAATTGAGAAAGTCTACTGATGTATTTACCTATAATATCGAACTCTAAGTTGACCACACTTCCGCTTTTTATTTGGTGAAAGTTTGTAAACTCGTGAGTGTATGGGATTATTGCTACCTGAAAACTATTGTCGGTAGGGTTGCATACCGTAAGACTTACTCCATTCACAGTTACAGAACCTTTGTCTACTGTAAAGTATCCTTTCTTTGCCATTTCACGGTCGAAATCGTACTCGAAAGTATAATACCAACTACCGTCGGCTTCTTCTACTTTTTTGCATTTAGCTGTCTGGTCAACATGCCCTTGAACAATGTGCCCGTCTAAGCGTCCGTTCATAATCATGCTGCGCTCAAGGTTCACTTTACTGCCAATCTCTAAAAGTCCGAGATTGGAACGATCAAGCGTTTCTTTTATAGCGGTTACAGTATATTTTTCGTCATCGAGGTTTACGACTGTCAAACAAACTCCATTGTGTGCAATACTTTGGTCGATTTTCAGTTCGTTGACAAACGAACAATTCATTGTTATATGTAGGTTTTCGCCCTCTCTGTTCAATGCAACAACCGTTGCCGCTTCTTCTATAATACCTGAAAACATAGCTATATGGGTTTTTATTTTGTGATAATTCAATTCTATCACAAAGATACTCCTTATTATTCTAAAATGATAGTTGTCGGGCTAACTTATTCTACATTATCGCATACATAGAAGAAGGTGTAATCTCCAACCGTTTCGGGGTCTACATCTATCCATTGTATTTTGTTTTCGGGAGTTCTGGTAATCGAGATCAATTCGTTATTCTCACTATAATCCTGAACCGACAAAATCCTGAATCGCTTGTTGGTACACTCATAGAGGCAAGTGTATATGCAGTAGCTGAAATTGTTCCATTTCTCAGATTGCTTGGGGTTGTTCAGCTTTTTATAAGCCGTCCTTATTCGGTCTACATATTGAGTCCGACTTTCAGCCGATACATAGATCCTCTTCTCACGGGCATATACGATACCCTCCTTTTGCTTAATACTGGCACTGTCGACAAAGATTTCCACGCCATTTACGACTGCTATATTTACCCAGTTCGGTTCGTTCAGAAAATCAATTTTCTCAGTCGATTTGCAACTGCTATAAATGATGCTGATTGTAGCAAATAGAGCTATACAGAATAGCATTTTATTTTTCATATATCGTTGTTTTTATGGAAATGATGAATTGTAAAGATAATGAATTTTCTCTTTTGTAGATTTATTTTACACATTCGGGAATTAAGTGTATTTTTGTAGCTTATAATCACATCTTATGAAAAGTATATATATAACATTCATATTGCTCTTGTTGCCAGTATGTTTGTCTGCTCAATTTATCGGGATAGGAACACAATATGCTGATGCCGAAGGTAAGGGCAATGCTTTGCAGTTTGCTGCAAATGTGTCTTACCCGGTATATCATAAAAAAAACATTTTAAACTCATACATATCCTCAGGTATTGACTATACAGGAGGCAGCTCTCCTGTTGCAGGGTTAAATATCAAACCGATATCGGTAACTTCATATCTGTCAGAGTCGTTGTTCAACAACAATAAATACACTTTGATGGTGGGATGCGATGGCGGATATTTGTTCAACTTCAAGCACGGGAAAGATGGTGTTGTAGTTACTCCGAATATATATTTTGATTACAAAAGTTTTTTTGTGAAAACCGGATATGATTTTAATGTAACAGGTGGAGAGAAACAATTTTTCGTTCGTGTCGGATTTTCTGTTGGCATGGGGGCGTTGAAGATGTTGCCTAATACCAAAATCAGATAACATCGGATAGTACTATTTTTTAACAACGATTTTTGAAATAAATAATGAATATAGCGGCTTTAGTATCGGGTGGGGTAGATAGCTCGGTAGTAGTACATCGCCTCAAGGAACAGGGATACGATCCCACCATTTTTTATATACGCATCGGCATGGAGGATAAAGATGGATACATCGACTGCCCCGCCGAAGAAGATATTGAGATAACCACATACATTGCAAAGAAATATGGTTGTCGCATGGAGGTTGTTTCCTTGCACGAAGAGTATTGGGAGAATGTAGTGAGTTACACTATCGAGGCCGTGAAGCGAGGATTAACCCCCAACCCCGATATGATGTGCAATAAGCTTATCAAATTCGGATGCTTTGAGCAAAAGTGGGGGCATCAGTTCGATAAAATAGCTACCGGACACTATGCTACGACAACCGAATTGAACGGAAAAACATGGCTCTCTACAGCAAAAGATCAGGTAAAAGATCAAACCTACTTCTTAGGGCAGATAAGCTATATGCAAGTCTCCAAACTCATGTTCCCTATCGGCGACTTGCCCAAAAGCGAAGTGCGTGCCATTGCTGCCGCACAGGGTTTACCTTCGGCTCAACGCAAAGACAGTCAAGGTATTTGCTTCTTGGGCAAAATAGATTATAACGATTTCATAGGTCGGTATTTAGGTGAGAAGGAAGGTGAAATCGTTGAATTTGAAACAGGCAATGTGTTAGGGACACATAAGGGATTCTGGTTTCACACCATTGGGCAACGCAAAGGGTTAGGTCTTAGTGGTGGTCCTTGGTATGTGATAAAGAAAGATACTGACCGAAACATTGTTTATGTATCGAATGGCTATAATACAAAAAATCAGTATGGAGATGTTGTAAATCTGAAAGGATTTTCATTTATCACGGAAGACATCTGGGGCGATTTTGAAGGAACGAAAGATGTAACATTCAAGATTCGCCATACACCCGAATTTACACACGGAAAAATAGAACGAATCGGCGATCTCTATCGCATTCAATCGGAAGATAAAATACAAGGAATAGCTGCCGGACAATTTGGAGTTGTTTACGATGCTGAGTCCCAATTGTGCCTTGGTAGCGGAATGATTATAGATGACGATTGACCGTAGTATATAAATCTTTTTCGTCTTTTATTCCTATCTAACCATAATAATTTATTTCTAACCATATTTTTTTCATGGAGTATATCAATAATATAATTGATGAGCTTCAGAACGCGGAGCTGTTCAATCTCATCGAGTTTTTGGGTACTGTGGCATTTGCTATCAGCGGTATACGTTTGGCATCGGCCAAACGATTCGATTGGTTCGGAGCTATAGTTGTTGGTTTTGTAACTGCTATCGGAGGCGGTACGATGCGCGACTTGCTGTTGGGCGTTACACCTTTCTGGATGCTATCGAGTGCCTATATATGGGGCACAGTATTAGCATTTCTTATAGTGTTGTTTTTCAGAAAATTTCTTGTCCATCTGAACAATACAATATTCTGGTTCGACTGCATCGGGTTGGGGTTGTTCGTTGTGGTGGGATATGAAAAGTCTCTTGCTCTCGGTTATCACTATTGGGTGTGTATCTTTATGGGGTTGATAACGGGTATCGTAGGAAGTATTATCCGCGACATCTTGATCAACGAAATACCTATTATCTTCACACAAGAGCTGTATGCGATAGCTTGTATTATAGGTGGTATCGTGTTCACAATATGTGTAATGTTCAATACCGATATGTTTGTCGCCGAAATAGCAACAGCATTTACTATCATCATAGTACGCTTCTTCGCTACGAAGTTCAGCATAAAGCTGCCTATACTCAAGGGAGATGACTGATGATTGAAATAAGGCAGGAAATACTTCTGAAAAGGAAAAAGAAAGTGTATTTTTGCATTCTGTAAATAAAATAAAGACAATATGCTGGATAAGATAAATCAATTGTTGAGTGAAATAGAGAGTCTGAATGCTTCGACAGTGGAAGAAATAGAAAATCTCCGCATCAAATATTTGAGTAAGAAAGGAGAAATATCTTCTTTGATGAACGACTTTCGTAATGTTGCGGCAGAGCAAAAACGTGAAGTTGGGATGAAACTTAATGTTCTGAAAGAACAGGCTCAAGATCGCATCAATTCGCTCCGCGAGGCTTTGGAGTCGAATCCGACAACAGATGATACTATCGACCTTACACGTACGGCAGCACCGGTAAAATTGGGTACTCGCCATCCGTTATCAATCGTAAAACATGAGATTTGTAACATTTTCAATAAAATGGGATTCTCAATAGCCGAAGGACCCGAAATAGAAGATGACTGGCATGTGTTCTCAGCGTTAAATTTTGCTGACGATCATCCGGCAAGAGATATGCAGGATACATTCTTTGTTTCTCACGATCCGCAGGTGCTTCTGCGTACGCACACCTCTTCGGTGCAAGTGCGTGTGATGGAAAAACAACAGCCACCGATACGGATTATTTGTCCGGGACGTGTATACCGTAACGAAGCGATATCATATCGTGCTCACTGTTTCTTCCATCAGGTTGAGGCATTGTATATAGACAAAAACGTATCGTTTGCCGATCTGAAACAAATGTTGCTTTATTTTGCAAAAGAGATGTTTGGAGCAGACACGAAAATTCGTTTACGTCCGTCTTATTTTCCTTTCACAGAGCCAAGTGCTGAGATGGATATTTCATGCAACATCTGTAGTGGAAAAGGTTGTCCTTTCTGTAAACATACGGGATGGGTAGAGATTCTCGGCTGTGGAATGGTTGACCCCAATGTATTGGAAAGTTGCGGCATAGATAGTAAGGAATATACAGGCTATGCATTAGGTATGGGAATAGAGCGTATAACGAATCTGAAGTACAGAGTAAAGGATTTACGCATGTTCTCGGAGAATGATGTGCGATTCCTCGATCAATTTCAAGATGCATATTAAATCAAATAAGATATAGTTGAGAAAGGGACAAACTTTTCGGTTTGTCCCTTTTCATTTAATAGTTGGTGTTATAAAATTGATGTAGCTGCGTTATTCTAATAGATGTATAATCAGAAGTTATTTACTCGGTAAAGATGAAAACAGTTATTCTATTTATAATCTCATTATTATCTCCTGTTGTAATCAGTCAGGTCAGTGAACGCTATGTGGTTTGTGGAGAGCTTAGTGGAGAAACAGGCGATAGTACTATTGTTGTTCTTATGCAAGAAGAACAATCTCGGTTTGATGCAGATATATCTATTCTTGAAAATAAAAAGTTTCGCATATCGGGTACACTTGACTTAGAATATCCCGAAGTATTTTCTATCATAATTGAGAATCCGAATCAGACTACATTTAAAAGTAAAAAAATATTTATCTCACCCGAAGATAGTATCTATATAAAACTGAATGTTGAAGATATCGAAAAATCGGAGGTTTATAATTCTTCGATAAATGATGATTTTATGCAATATGTTAACGAGGTGGAGCAATCTTATGATAAGGCTGACCTAAGCCTCTTACTCGATGAATATGAAAGAGCTGTTGCAGCAAAAGATTCGATTAAGATTGTAGAATTGACACAATATGCTGAAAATATTGCACAAAAGAGACTGAGTGGCATAATTGAATATATAAGAACGCACCCAAAATCATATATATCGGCTTATAGCCTTTATTCGAATAGAAATATGTGGAACGAACAGCAGATGGCTGAGTTGATCGATCTATTAGATAAGGATTTACATAGATCGAAATACATCAATGATATACTAAGAATAGACCGTGCCGAAGTGGGTAATTTAGCGACGGATTTTATATTAAAAGATGTAGATGGGAATGACGTTGTTTTTTCTGCAATAGCTGAGGGTAAAATTGTATTACTCGAATTTTGGGCTTCTTGGTGTGCCCCATGCAGAGAAGCGAATATGAAATTGGAAAAACTATATACACAGTATCGAAAACAGAATTTTGAAATAATCGGAATATCTCTGGATAGAGATACTAAAACTCTTCGTAATTCGATAGAGAAAGATGGTATTTCCTGGCTCAACCTTTTAGATCGAAAAGGACAAGACTCAGTGAATAGATTATATAATTTAAATTCACAATCTATTCCTGCAAATGTACTGATTAATAAAGACGGAATCATTGTTGCCAAGAATCTGAATGCGGATGAAATAGAAGATCAGATCATTGACTTATTGAAATAAAGCCGCTATTCTATATCCAGAAAAATATTATTATTTATTTTTCTACAACTTCTCGGCATGATCTCCCCAAAATAGGTTGATCCTCTTCCGCTACCCGAGAAAGAAGAACCTACTAAAATTAGTTTGATAATCAATCTATTATAAAAAAGCACGAGCGGTAAAAGCATGTTGTTATTATATCATTTTCTTTTTGTAGTTTAAGTATCATGTCTCCAAGAGCACCTTGATAATTATTATCCCGACGAACTATATCAGCTATATATTTGATCGCTTTAAACAAATCTTTTTTCTAATATATAAACCAAAATAAATTTCATTTACTTTGTTGAAAATATAAATTATGCCAATAGATATATACATTAAAGAAAGTTTCGAAAGAATAGAATATTTATGTGAGGGCATATCTTTATGAATAGTAGGTAACTCAAAATAAAGATGAATCAAAAAAACAGACAAATACTCGCTATCAAGCTCCTACCATTTGCTTTTGCTATTCATAATTTTGAAGAAGCATGGGTAATTTGTAAATTTGGGTATGGAAAGATTGGGGAATTACAACCATTCACTGTTGTCCCATTACAGTTTATCGTAGCAGTATCACTTTTTACAACATTGGGGTTCATAATTGTTTTTGCTAAAAGGTTATACAAAAACGCTATAACTTACGACTATGCTACAACCGGATTTGCCGGAATGCTGTTTTTAAATAGCTTTTTCCCGCATATTATTTCGACGATCTATTTTAGAACATACACTCTCGGAATAATTAGCACAGTATTGTTGATACTGCCACTTACAGCATTTATTTTATATAGGGTTCACAAAAATAAGATTTTCACTAAAAAGCAATTCTTGCTCACAATTTTTGTCGGAGGAGTTATCGGAATGGTTTTGGTGTATTTATTTCTCAGCATCGCCAGTTTGTTTTCCTAACCAGTAGAAAATAATTGCTCTGTCCCGTCCTAAAACAACAAAGGGCTTCAATTTCTTGAAACCCTTTGTGCGCACGGCGAAAGCACATTGTTATTATATCATGGTTCGCATTAATCGAATAATAGGGCGAATGTATAGAATATATTTTATTATTTTGTATTGGTTAATTTATAAATACAAGTCATCCGTTCCTAAACTTGTTCCTATTATAATATGGAAGTTAAATTTTATCTTGTACATCCAAAAAAAGAGAAATCCAGCATTCAAGCTGTGGTTAGATATGCGGGGAAGAGGTATCCTATAAATGTGGGAGAAACAGTGATAGTAAAACATTGGAATACGACTTCGCACAGATGTCGCATCCTTAGAATATATAGTGATGCTTCTTTTATCAATAAGAGGCTAGATGAATGGGCAGATGTGATTGAACAAATTTTCAATAATTGGGGATTAATAACTCCAACCCAACAAATGGTAAAGGATGCCATTACTTTCTCGGCTGTAATACCAAATCCGAGTAATGTCTGTGCTGCCTGCGAGACACCCGTAAGAGAAAGTGGACTATCGACGGCAAATTGCTTCATTTCGGACATGAAGCCCGAAACGCCTTTTCCTCCGAGTAAGACTTCAAAAGAGGATTCAAGCATTTGCATTTCACCTCGGACGTTGATAATCTCTGAGCCAAACGCCTTTAGCCCGGCTACACCAAATCCGATACCTGTCAATCTGGTTATATTATCTCCGACGCGCTTTATGTGTGCCTCGAATTGATCGACACGATTTTCAGCTTTATTGAAGCCACTATATAATCCTGAATTATCTATGCCGGTAGCCATATACAGACTACCATTTCTGTTAATTATCCCCATGGTTAATCTGTTATTTCTACTTGATATGAATACATCGCTTCGTAAAGTTTCTCAGGGATAAGAGGCTTCCATTTATCAGCAACATCCTTTATATGTAGCTCTTTTGCACTTTTGTAAGCGTTAAAAGCTTCTTTAGAGGTATTGTAGTTGCCGAGAAAGACGCGTTCTCCCCCTTTCGTCATTCGAGCTACATAAAGGTTATGGGTTTTATGGTAGTTTACCCCGATTGGATGCTTACCTCTTGAGGCATCACTTTTAATAAAAAGTATATTTATTTCTTCTGGAACGAAGCAGCAATTATCTGGAGAGTATAATTTGTTCCCCTTGTGTAGTATATCTTTATCTAATTCCCATCCATCTACATAATTAGCATCAAACCAATCTCCAAAAATCTGGAAATTAAACCAATCTTCGCATATTTCACAACCCCTATATGTCGGATGCTTATTGAGTGAATATTCATCATAACATCGTATAAATATCGCTCTCCAACATTTATATTTATAAGTAGCTTGGCTGTTGATTGTTGCTTCATGTTTACCGATACCTAAGAATCCTCTATTGTATATTGATGGATAGAAAGGATCTTTGACATTTCCTCTTCGTATATTGGTAGCATCCGTTGTTTTTACAAACCCTGTTTGAAGAAACCTTACATCAATATCATGCTTACTCCCATATCTGATAACCTGAAAGCTTCCATTGAACTTGGTTTGCAATATATCTCCTTCAAATATCGACTGTCTCATACCTCGTTTCTCTTAAAATATAAGAAGGCATAAAAATCCCCGCCGATCTTCACAGACAGACGGGGCAAAAAGATATTATGGGAATAATACTATACTTTGTATTTTACTCCAATTCAGTTATCTATAGAGTGAACTAAAGAGGGGAACAAATGTTATTTACATTATAACAATCAATTTTGCAACTGTATTAAAAATGCTTGCGGTCCGTATAAATTAATACAAAATAAATTGTTATCATAATAAATATTAGTTACTTTGCAAGCCGAATGCAAAATAGAATTATGGCTAACATGAAATTGAAGTCAAATGAGAATCTTCGAGCCGCGGATGTTTTAGTTAGCGGTAACATGCTTTCTTCCTCAATTCATTGCTATTATTATTCGGCATTACAATTATCAATGCATATTCTTTGTAGTTTTCACGGATTAGATTATGCTAAGCAAAATAGCGAGAGTAAAGGAAAAGATTCACACCACTCACGGCTGAGTCTACAGCTTCTTTTTTGGGGGAAGCAAATATATTTTACAAAGTAGACTATAATAAGAACATTGGCATATTAAAAATGCTTAGAAAAAGAGCTGACTATTCAGAGACATTAATCGTTGATCGTGATATAAAGAGTGCAAAAAAGGCAGTCAATAGCTTCTCCTTCCGGTGTCATATAAAACTCTATTTCTCGCATGGCTCTGCTTCTTT
>CALNCC010000062.1 GCA_937875275.1 uncultured Dysgonomonas sp.
GTCCCCCTTTCAGGTGATCGATGCATTGCTTTATTCCCTCCAGATTGGAAACCTTTTTCATTTTATCGCTGCTGTATGGATTTACCACTATGAAGTGCATCGACATTGTATCTATAAGCCCTAATATAAAATTGACCATCATCTTATAATCAGGTCTTTCCGATCCTATTATGTTGATAGCCGCAATCCCGTCGATATGTCCGTACGCATGGTTCGATACAGTGATGAATGGTTTACCGCCAAATTGTTTGATAACATCTTTGTTTTCTACCACGATGTTTACCCCGACGTCTTTGAGTAGATGATCGCAGAAAGCAACGCCTTCATACTCTTTCGACGCATCATAAACTTTGTTTATTTTGTTTGCTCCGGCAAGTTTCATCGCAACATTGAGTAGAGCAGTCCCTACTTTCCCTTTCAATAGAGGGCTTTGGCGACGAAACATTTCAGGATCGATTAGTTTTTCTTTCATATCAATTATATCAAGATGCAAATTTCGTTAAAAAGGGCGAAATATCAAAAGAACCTGACAATACCATCCACTTCGATCTTCAAATAAAGCATTTTTCTATCGTTTTTCTTGCAAAAAGGCATGTCTCAAAATTATCTATTTGTATATTTACGAAGTAAACCATAAATATAAAATACTGTGAAAAAACATTTATCATACATCTTATTTGCTCTATCAGTCTTATTTGCAATCACATCGTGCGACAAAGAAACATTTGAATATAAAATAAACGGCAAGCTGCCGATTGACGGATACGATGGTCGAATGATCTATTTGAGTATAATGGATTCGACAAGAATTCATTTTATAAATATTGATTCTACAATCATAAACAAGGATACCTTTTCTTTCGAAGGGAAGCTGAATAGCAAGGATGACGCTATGCTTGTTTATGTATTCATAGGTAGAGAAGAGGGCTCTCGTGTGAATATGAATAGAAACACAATTATACTTGAGCCGGGAGAAATAACAGCCTTGGTAGACAGTAGTTACAAATTATATGCAACCGGTACACCGGAGAATGTAGACTTTGGTGTATATATGGACGTCATTGATAAACTTAAACAAGACGAAAGGCGTGTCTATGACAGCATATACAAAGACATAGCCGAAAAGAAAATGTTTTTACCTCGCCGAGATCAGATCGACTCCATATTAATAAATAGAGCCGACGAAATAAAGAAAGAACGAAACGACCTCACATATAGTTTTTTTACAAAAGTGGCGAACCATCCGGTCTTCATTGATTTGCTAATGTCGTATTCGCGCAATTTAAGCAAAGAACAATATTTAGCTCTGACAGCTGATTCATTAGTGAAGAAAGAAATACTAAAGACATTCGCAAGGTATGACAAAGCACAAAGACAAATAGACGAAGAAAGATCGTACATAAAACTTGGGGATCAATATGCCGAGATGTTTTGTAAGGATATCAACGGCAAGGAAGTCAAACTCTCACAGTTTGTGTCCAATTCGGAGTATACGCTACTATATTTCTGGTCTTCGGGCTGTCCGGGGAGTTATGCAAATATGCCTTTCCTGGGCGAAGCTCATCAAGAGTATAAAGACAAAGGCTTTAACATTGTCGGGGTATGCGATGGATTTTTAAGTATGGAAGAATGGACAGGAATATTAGACATTCACAAACCATCATATCCCCAAATTCTCCCCTTACCCGGTGGCAAGGATGCGATGGCTATATATGGAATGTTGCACACACCATTCAGTATATTGGTAGACAGAAGTGGAAAAATATTAGAAAAAGACATTCCGGCAAGCCAACTAAAAGATCGCTTCAAAGAATATCATCAATTCCTGCAAATGCAAGAGATTAATCCTGCAACTCGATTATCTCCAAATCCTTGATGTGCCCGGCTTCGAGAGTGAAACGGACTAAGGTTCGCACTTTATGAAACCCGTATTTTCCGGCTGCACCCGGATTGATGTGAAGACAATTGTTTTTTTTATCAAACATGACCTTTAATATATGTGAGTGTCCCGCTACAAAAAGTTGTGGAGGCTTCACTTGCAATATTGGGCGTACGCGAGGGTTGTATTTACCCGGATATCCTCCAATGTGAGTCATCAATATATCGACACCTTCCTCCTCGAAACGAAGAAATTCGGGATAAGCTGCACGTACCTTCGCATCATCAATGTTGCCATATACTGCACGAAATGGTTTGCCTAACGCCTCGAAACGTGATGCCAGATAGAGAGAACCGATGTCTCCGGCATGCCATATCTCATCGCAATCGGAAAAATATTTCTCGTACTTCTCATCCCACCAGTTATGCGTATCCGACAATAATCCGATTCTTCTCATTACCGTTTTAAATATTTACATTGATACAAAACAAAATAACAAAGATACATGCCGACAAAGATGTATATCTAAGGTATGGATCTAATAATCGGTTTTTGGCGGTTGCCCATATATCCGATAATATCTTGACGAAAAGTAACCCCGAAAGTAAATAAAGGCTTTGCCACCAATGCTCGGTATATAATATATTGTAAAGGATGAAACACAACAGTGAGCCGATAGTCAGCGCGCTATGGTAAACCTTTGCCCCGGTCAGCCCGATACGCACAGGAATGGTTATCTTGCCCGACTTGCGATCATTGTCCAAGTCTCTCATGTTGTTTATATTCAACACGCACACCGTAAGGAATCCTAAGCCGACAGCAGGCAGCCACGGCTGAAAGTGAAGCGTATGCGTATGTAGGAAATAAGTGCCGACAACCGAAACCGGTCCGAAAAAGATGAACGAAAACAAATCGCCCAAACCTTTGTATCCGTATGGATTGTCTCCCGCAGTATATTTTATAGCCGCGACGATGGATAATGCGCCGAGCAATAGGAAAAGAACGATATACCACCATGACATAAATTGCAAGGCTATATATATAAGCCCTATCCCTACAATCGCGGTAAGAGCAATTATCGCGAATATTGCATTTTTCATTTGACGGGGAGTTATAGCTCCGCCCTGTAAAGCTCGGGTTGGCCCCACTCTTTCTCCCGTTATATCCGTTCCATGCTGAAAATCACCATAGTCGTTTGCTAAATTTGACAGCAGCTGCAACAATGTTGCTGTCAATATCGTTAAAACACAGACCCACACGTTGAAGCACCCTATGCTGAAAGCTATTCCGCTACCACATAATGCCGTAGCTATTGCAAGAAATAATGTTCGTGGACGAAATGCCGATACCCATTTTTTTATCACCTCGTATTCTCCTTTTTTTGAAATTCAAAGTAAAGGTAATAAATGCTTGTAACAAACAAATATCATAATATTGAAAGTATATATATTAATTAGGTACACGATGTTTGTAACCGTTCATTTTATTATTATTTTTGTGCCGTTGATTAAAATTTATAATAAAATGCTTACTGTAGAGAAGATTGGCGGCACGTCAATGTCTAAATTCGAAGATGTACTTCACAATATAATAAAAGGTAATAGAACTCCGGATGCATTATATAACCGCATCTTTGTTGTATCGGCATACAACAACGTTACAAACTGGCTACTGGAGCACAAAAAAACGGGAGAACCGGGAGTCTATGTCTTGTTTCTCGAAAACGGAGATTATAGCACCGGATTGGATAGCCTTTGCCAACGACTGATAGATATAAACAGAGGGTTTGAAAACATCGGCTTAAACCTCAAAGAAGCAGAAGAATTTATATCCAACAGAATCAAACAAGCCAAAACAATGCTTTACAGTCTGAGTGGCGTGATGGCATCAGGATATGTAAACGCAGAAGATATCTGCCTTGCAGCCAGAGAAATATTAGCCTCTGTTGGCGAAGCTCACTCTGCGTGGAATACAGTAAATATACTCAACAACAATGGAGTGTCAGCGCAATTCATAGATCTTTGTGGATTCGACGATTCATTGCCACTGACAATTGACGAAAGAATACACAAAGCATTCTCGGGTATCGATTTCTCGAAAACCCTTTGCGTTGCTACCGGATATACCAAAGGCACCGAAGGTATTATGCGTGCATTCGATCGGGGCTATACCGAGGTTACGTTTAGCAAGATCGCTGTTGAGGTAAAAGCGAATGAAGCTATCATACATAAAGAATATCATTTGTCGAGCGCAGACCCTAACATAGTAGGAGTAGATAAAGTAGTTCCTGTGGGGCACTCAAATTTTATTATCGCCGACCAGTTAGCAGACATAGGTATGGAAGCGATACATCCCAAAGCTGCCAAGCCTCTCGAATTGGCGAATATCAATATACGAATCAAAAATACTTTTGAACCGGAGCATCCGGGAACTCTGATTTCGAAGGATTATGTTTCCGAAACGCCAAGAATAGAAATCGTATCAGGAACAGATAATGTGTTGGCCATCGAGATTCATGACCCTATGATGGTCGGAGAAGTCGGTTTTGACTTGAAGATCATGCAAGTGTTTGCAAAGCACAATATTAGCTACATTCTGAAATCGACAAACGCCAACTCCATCACGATGGTTGTGTGGGATAATTACAAATCGAGAGAACTCATTGCCGAGCTCGAAGCCGAATTTTACAGAGTCATTACCGAGCGTGTTGCCATTATTTGTGTTATGGGAACAAACATTG
>CALNCC010000063.1 GCA_937875275.1 uncultured Dysgonomonas sp.
GTTAATTCCATTGTTCAATATATTTATATAAAGAGGAGATTGAGTCATTCTTTTTTGTAATTTTACGAAGCTAAAGTACGAACTATAACAGTAAAAGAAAACATATCGAATGAAAATTACAATACTCGGGGGAGGTAATATGGGTGGAGCTATGGCAAAAGGATTAGCTTCGGGCACTATATTTCTGCCACAAAATATTACGGTAGTCGATACCTGTGAAGTGAAATTGGAAGAATTTAGAAAATTGGGAATCAACGCTGTACTGGGTAATTACGACTCGTTAGTAGATGCCGATATTGTGCTTTTTGCGCTGAAACCATGGCTTATAAAGGCTACTGCAGAGGAAGTCGGAGATAGGCTGACCAAAGATGGACAGATAGTCATATCTATTGCTGCCGGCATCACACTGAATGAGTTGGAGAGTTGGTTGCCGTCAAACAAAGTAGTATACAGAGTGATACCTAATACTGCAATTGCCGTCAAACAAAGCATGACATTTATAGCGTCCAACAATTCGACAGCAGACAAAGATCAACTATTGCTAAATATATTCGGCGAATTGGGGAAAGCGTTGGTTGTGGAAGAAAAACTATTCTCTGCCGTTACGGCTCTCAGTTCATGCGGAATAGCTTACGCATTTCGTTATATAAGAGCTGCGATGGAAGGTGGTGTAGAGATGGGCATTTTTCCCGATCAGGCTAAAGAAATTGTCGCACAAACATTAAGAGGCGCGATAGAACTGTTGGAAGCAAACAATTCGCATCCCGAACAGGAGATAGATAAAGTAACCACTCCGGGTGGAATCACTATCAAGGGGTTGAACGAGATGGAGCATGCCGGCTTTACATCGGCTGTCATCAAAGGATTGAAAGCAAGTAATATTGGTTAGTCATATCTATTCTATATAAAAAGAGCTTCTAATCATCAACACGATTAGAAGCTCTTTCTTTATAGGCTATTTAGCGGGAGGAATAGACTGAGAAATCTTCCATCAATCCGTAATCTAATACATTATATTCCGAACCGGGGGCTTGTTTGTGTACGCCATTCCAATGCCAAGGACCGTTGATGCCTTTGTCTTTACTGTAATGCGGTCCCATTAGATTTCTGAGGCTGCCGACCACTCTGACCTCTATTTTATTGTCTCCTTTTTTTATGTATGGAGAGAGGTTGAACTCATAAGGTTGGTATGCTATTATTCCGGCCTTTTCGTCATTGACAAAGACTTCCGCAAGAGTTCCGTTCCACTTGTTCAGTTTGAGTGTATGTTGAGCCGGCGTGTCTTCTATCTTATAATTCTTAGAGTATGACATATCCCACGAATAGAAAGGTTGTCCTTGCTCTTTCCAGCTACCTAATTCGAATATGTTTATTGGATCTTTTAGTATCCAGCCGGATGTAGCAGACTCTAAAGCAAAATCGCCTAAAATGTAAACCGGCGACACTTCTGCATATATGCTCATCGGGCTAACGCTTAACTCAACGGTATTGACTCCTTTTTTGATCTCCTGACTGATATCATATACGCCCCAACGAGAGTCTAACCAGTATTTGCCTGAAATGGCGGAAACAGCTTTTCCGTTTATTTTTACATTCCATACGTTTGGCTGTTCAGCAACAAGATTTGCGTTGAATTTGCCGGCATCTCCATCAATTGTGAAGTGATATTGTACTTGTATATTTCCGGTTGTTATTGTGTCTTTTTCGACAATCGTTTGACGATACTGAATTGCCGAGTTCCAAGGGTCATCCAAGTCAAAATGTTTATAGAGCTTGATGCGTGCCTCTACCGAGTATAAATCTTTCTCTACTTGTCCGTCTATTATCAGATCGCAAAAGTCGATGGAGAGAGCATTCTCTTTCAATCGCTTAATCTCTAATGGGGTGTTAGACGCTAAAAGAGTTTTATTTGCCGCTTCAGGTCTCAATTCATACTTGCTTGTGCCTGATGAAGGGCAGAATAAAATTAAACTTCCGGCAGGGGGTAACACAAATGACGCAGAAACGTATTTGCCATCTTGTAGAGAAGGGTAGGTGTATGACTCTCCGGACATACCGTCTAATTCTACCAGATATTTTCCGTCGATAGAAATCTCACCTTTGGCTGTTTCTGTTAATGACGAGTTGACTAAAAACATAAGCTCTCCGTCGTTGTATGTTCTTCTCTGATGATAGAGGTCGTTTCCTGTTACATTCTCAAACTTGATTTTATCACTCAAGAATAATTCTTCTATTACAGAATCGGTTAACTCAGTCTTGCTTATGATACGAGAGGCATTTTTCTGGAAGAAATCTACAAGTTCCGGGCTTTCTTTCCCATTTACCAACGTTGGCGATGAGAAGCTGATTAATTGTCCACCCGATTCTACAAACTCTTTGAGTAGAGCAAAAGTAGTTGCGTCTATATTTTCAACTAAAGAAGGAATTACAACTTTTTTGTATTTTCTTTCTCCAACAATAAACTGCCCGCCTTTAGCGCTTCCTTGATCTTTTATGATGTTTTCGGAACCAAGATCATATTCTACCTGGCTCTTTTCTAATTTTGTTACAAATTTTTGGAAATCGACACCAACGTCCATCGTCCAAGGATGCCCTTTTACGTATGAGAAATAGAGCCAAGCCGTAGTGGTTGATTCTAATACCAAGATGTCGTTCAACTGTTCTCCTTGACTTAGGAGTAATGATAATCGGGCAAAATAGTCATTTTGGCTTTTATAGCTCGACCACCATGGCGACAGCGATGTGAATACCGGTGGATAGTCATATTTTCGTGCACCGGTTATTGTCATATGCGATAGGTGTTGATTCATAAAGTTGACGCCTAACACATATTCCCAATCGCCCAATCGTTTAAAATCTTCGAAGGTTTCGTCCCATCCTCCTCCGCCATACGTCTCGCTGAGTGTACGTGTATAACCCATCTGGTTTGCTGCGCTTCTTACTTCTTTTACAGCCCTAATGTTCCCGAATTGAGCCTGCGGGTGTGAGTCGTTGAACTGGTTGAACAGCATGTCTATTGCTGGCATCTGATGCCACGCATACATAGCCATATTGTCTCCGCCATGCGACATGTCAGGCCATCCATGCTCCCAATAATGTCCTGTCCACAGCATATTCTTCTTCTCGCAATATTCGAACCAAGGTTTTGCCCACCGATCAATAAACATCTGCGTCAGAGTTTCGGTATAATTGTGGCGAACTTGTTTCCAATTTCCAGTCTCTTCGCCCAATAGAGGCAATACGTCTTTCAAATCATACCCCCATTTTTGTTTGAAAACATCGAACAAATCGGGAGTCCAACGCAAACCGCCCGGAGTGGCAATGTTTGGTTCGTCTGTGAAAATTCCTTTGATGACAGAACCAAGTTCTTCTCCAAACTCTTTTTCATATCCGGACATTGTTACTTCCATAAATTTCTCGGTAACACCGGGATATAATAAATCTACATATGAATAACCTCCATGCCATTTACTGTTTCTATAATATGTTTTCTGATAGAGGTAGTATTCACCCACAGCGTCTTTATAGTCATCTGTCTTAGAAGTTATGTCTACAAATGAGTCTCCCTCTCTCTTCAAACAAAGAAAATAATCTTTGGCATTGTCGGGCAAAGTCTCGAATTTGTTAGGGGCTAATCCCTGTCCTTGATTATATGACTCCGGCATTTGAGCAGGAACATGACCACCGGCAAAACCGCTTGGATATGAGTTTTCATCGTAAATCCAGATATCCATATCCAGTTCTTTGCCTTTCTCTACACTGTATCTGTACAGCTCGAACCAGTCGTCGGAAAGATAATCTGTTATCAATCCCGGGCGAGGGTGCACAAATGCTCCGCCAAATCCTTGTTCTTTCAATTCGCCTAACATCCTGTCTATATCGGCATGGGTTACATTCGTATTCCATACCCACAACGGTGCAGAGCGAAATTCTTTTGATGGATTTTTAAACTCTTCTTTCAAATTCTCAAACAACATCTCACATTTCTGATCAGAGTTTGAGCATCCTAGCGTAATGCATAGTGCTGTTATGAGTAGGAACAGATTTCGGGTAAACAGTTTTTTCATATAATTTAGTGTAGTGTTAGTCTTGATATTAGCCTTGCTTACAGTGCCTTCAAATATACCATATATAATTCTTTAGACCTAATTTTTTGAAAATAAATGAAGAGGATGAAATAATAGGATATACATTATATCTGTCTCACTTTATATTTGAATTTTTTAATAAGTAATTTTTATCATCCATTTGTTGCATCTTTTAGAAAAACAAGATACCTTTGTGTTTGCATATAAAAAGAAACAGGCAAGATTAAAGATTATGAATCATAGCATTATTATTAGTTCGCTCATTCTCCTCTGGAAAAATTTAGGGTGAGCATTGCTATGTAAATATATAAGGAATAAAACATGAGCCTTTCTCACACTTGAATGATGAGAAAGGCTTTTTTATTTCAAACGGCAGCTAAAAAAGAAATAATAAACAAAATACAATTAAAAACTATGGACAGGTTATTTATTTTCGACACAACACTAAGAGACGGCGAGCAGGTTCCCGGATGTCAGTTGAATACAATAGAGAAAATTCAGGTTGCGCAAGCTCTCGAAGCTTTGGGCGTTGATGTTATCGAAGCCGGATTCCCAATCTCGAGTCCGGGTGATTTCAATTCGGTGGTGGAAATATCGAAAGCGGTATCGGAACCAATAATATGCGGATTGACACGAGCGGTAGAAAAAGACATAGAAGTGGCTGCCGATGCTCTCAAATATGCAAAAAGAAAGAGAATACACACGGGAATAGGTACATCGGACTATCATATAAAATATAAATTTAACTCGACACAGGATGAAGTGATTGAGCGTGCTATCAAAGCCGTAAAATATGCGAAGAGATATGTCGAAGATGTCGAATTTTATGCAGAAGATGCCGGACGTACCGATAACGAATACTTGGCAAAAGTGGTGCAAGCCGTAATCAATGCCGGTGCTACCGTAGTCAATATTCCTGACACAACAGGATACTGTCTGCCTACTGAGTATGGAGCTAAAATAAAATACTTGATAGATCATGTAGACATGAAAAATGCAATTCTTTCTACACACTGTCATCAAGACTTGGGTATGGCGACAGCCAACTCGGTAATGGGTGTACTGAATGGTGCACGACAGGTAGAAGTTACGATAAACGGAATAGGTGAGCGTGCAGGAAACACCTCTCTTGAGGAGGTTGTGATGGCAATCAAAAGCCACAAAGAATTGAATATAGAAACGAATATCAATACTAAAAAAATATATCCGACCAGCCGCATGATATCGAGCCTTATGAATATGCCGATACAACCCAACAAGGCGATTGTCGGACGCAATGCTTTTGCTCACTCATCGGGTATCCATCAAGATGGTGTGTTGAAAAACTTGTCTACATACGAAATCATCGACCCGAAAGATGTAGGGATAGAAGATAACGCAATCGTATTGACGGCCCGCAGTGGTAGGGCTGCCTTGAAAAACAGATTGAATCTTCTTGGTATCGAAGTCGATGATGACCAATTGGCAGAAATATATCAACGATTCTTGGAATTGGCAGACCGCAAAAAAGATATCACTGACGAAGATGTATTGATATTGGCAGGACATAAAACGGATCATATGCGCCGCATCAAGCTCGAATATCTACAAGTTACATCAGGTGTAGGCATTCGTAATATAGCCAATGTCGGATTGGATATAGCAGGCGTTAAATTCGAAGGTTCGGCAACAGGAAACGGACCGGTAGATGCAGCATTGAAAGCTATAAAGTCAATCGTGAAACGCGAAACCGTATTGCAGGAATTTCTGATACAAGCCATCAACAGAGGTAGCGACGATGTAGGTAAAGTGCATATGCAGGTAGAATATGATGGTCGCATCTATTACGGTTTTGCTGCACATACCGATATTGTTGTGGCTTCGGCTGAGGCATTTATCAATGCGGCAAACAAATTTGTGAAATAAATATACTGCTTTTCTGAAAAAAATGGAATCTAAGAAATTCGGATATATAGACAGTTTGAGAGGAATAGCTATTTTATTAGTTATTTGGGTTCATATCGGTGTTGTGTTGAATAATACAACACTCTATTTTCCGACAGATTCTTTTTTATTTCAATTTATTCTTTCCGGGCAATATGGTGTACAGCTATTTTTTGTGGTAAGTGCATTTACGTTGATGATATCGTATTATAATCGTATAACAGAAGATCATGCAACTCGGAACTTTTTTATCCGACGTTTTTTTAGAATCGCTCCGATGTATTATTTAGCGATTGCTTATTTTACGTTAGATAAATATTTACAGTATGATTTTTCCAACTTTTCAGAGGTCCCAATAAGATCACTGTTGAGTAATCTGTTTTTTTATAATGCGCTTATTCCCGAACATATAAACAATTATGTTCCGGGAGGGTGGTCGGTATCCGTTGAATTTATGTTTTATTTGTTGATGCCTATTATTTGCTGTAAGGTTAGAAATTTTGATTCGGCAGTAAAGTTGTTTGCCATCACGTTTGTCATTGCTTTAATCGCCAATCTGTATATTGTAGAAAATACATATTACCCATATTTCAAGTCATATAATTTTATAGTGCAGTTACCAATTTTTCCAATGGGAATAGCTACATATTTCTATTTGAGAGACAAGCAGGTGAAACTGAGTAAATGGAGTTGGGGGTTAATTGCGATAGCTATTTGGACAGCTTGTTTTTTGGTTATACCCAAGCATCTGTATTTTGGACTCTTTTTTGCAATATTACTTATCATTCAAGAAAAGTATAGATTGAAAGTTTTTTCAAATAAACTACTCGTGATGATAGGAAAAGTTAGTTTCAGTATGTATTTGGTGCATTTTGCCGTCATTTTTATGTTCAATAGATTTGATTTTAATGATATAATTACGGTAGATAGTTATGGCAGTGCCCTTCTCAATTTCATATTGATGTATATTCTTGTAGTTACAATAACCTTTGTCGTATCTAACGTAACATACCGAGCCATCGAGATACCGGGGCAGGACTTAGGAAGAAAGATAATAAAGAAATTAAATTGATTACTAAAAAAATAAATTAAGTGAATGAAAACATTATTTGATAAAATCTGGGATGCTCACGTGGTTTCTACCGTTGAGGATGGACCTACGCAATTGTATATCGACCGCCATTTTTGCCATGAGGTAACCAGCCCGCAGGCATTTAATGGATTAAGAGCAAGGGGATTGAAAGTCTTTCGCCCAGAGAAAACGACCGTTACAGCCGACCATAATACACCGACAATAAATCAAGATAAACTGGTTGAAGATCCGATTTCAAGAAACCAATTGGATACATTGACAAAGAATGCAGCAGAATTTAATCTGCCATATTTTTATCCTCTTGGAAATAAGAAAAATGGTGTTGTGCATATTATCGGACCTGAAAACGGATTCACTCAACCCGGAATGACGATTGTGTGTGGAGATAGCCACACATCAACTCACGGTGCATTCGGCGCTATTGCATTCGGTATCGGAACCAGTGAAGTGGAAATGGTGTTGGCAACACAATGTGTTTTCCAGTCTCGTCCTAAAACAATGCGCATCAATTTGAACGGAAAGTTGGGAGCTGGAGTTACATCTAAGGATATCGCTCTTTTCTTAATCTCTCAATTGACAACAGGTGGTGCAACAGGATATATGATCGAATATGCGGGCGAAGCCGTTGAGGCTCTTTCGATGGAGGCTCGTATGACACTGTGTAACTTGAGTATTGAGATGGGTGCTCGTGGGGCTCTTATTGCTCCCGATCAAACGACTTACGATTATCTGCAAGGACGCGAGTTTGCACCTAAGGGTGAGGCATGGGACAAAGCCCTTGCATATTGGAAAACATTGAACACAGACGAAGGAGCAACTTTCGATAAAGAATATACCTACGATGTTTCGGATATGGAGCCGATGGTTACATACGGAACGAACCCGGGTATGGGAATGGGAATAACAAAAACGATTCCGACATTGAACGATATTGACGAGGCAGGACGCATCTCGTTCCAAAAATCAATGAACTATATGGGATTCCAACCGGGAGAAAAATTGGAAGGAAAACAGATCGATTAT
>CALNCC010000064.1 GCA_937875275.1 uncultured Dysgonomonas sp.
CTGCTCAGATCGAGTAATTCTATTTTGCGGAACTCGACAGGATGACTTTCCGATTGCAGAGCGATGCGCCCTTCCTTCAATGGTCCTTCAGGCAGATTGGGTTTCGGGTCTACTTGTCCGCCGCCAATCTGAAGTTTGGTGTATGTCAATATCGTATCGCCTTCTATCACATGATGCACGATGCTGTCGCCAAGCACAATCATGTCGAGGGTTACCCATTGGTCGCCGTGATAGGTTTTCGATGTGGAGTTGATGCAGTGATGAGGAGCCATATCTCCTTCGATAAACACCTCTGTGCCCGGTGTGCACACATTGCCTGTCTGGCGGTCGTGCTCGCCGTCTCCACCCAACATCTGGGCTTCGACCGATACAGGGAAGTTCTGATTCAGATCCATCGTGTAAGGGTCTTGCGCATGCAGCATAGCGCCGCTGTTGCGGGTAGCCCACCCTTCGCCGCCGGGAGCTTGCTCGCCAACGAAACGGTATTCGACTCTCAGTTTGTAGTGCGAATAAGACTTGTCGGTATATAAGTGCCCGAAGCGTCCGGCAAAATCATCGCCATAAGCGTCGTACTTGACCTTCAACAGGCTGTCTTCGACATAGAATGTCTCCCCGAAATTTTCTCCTGCGGGATATCCCGTTATCTTCATCGTCCAACCGCTAAGGTCTTTGCCATTAAATAGCTGTACCCACTCTTCTTTGTCTTGCTGCTTGCTGCAACAACCGACAATGGCTACGGCAACAATCAACAGACACAAAATTTTCTTCATTATGCTCATTCTTCGTTTTTTTATAATAATTAACACACGAAGATAATTATTTTATCACATACGGCAACTATTTATCGCCTAATCCATTGGGAGGAAGTAAGCCACGCCGATGGTGTACATCCTGTTGTTGACGGTATTAGACTCGCTATCCGTAAAAAAACGAGCATAGAAACGGCTCTCCTACAAAACTTTATTATATTTGCAGAATATAGGATGCGGCTCGGCAATCTTCGTGTGCAAGCACCCCACGATTGCTCTTACCTTTCGCTATATTTGCATAACAACCTCAATCTGAAGAAAATCATCATACTATGAAAAAGTCATTCATTTTCCTCCTATCCATATTTGCGTTCGTTTCTTGTGATATGAAGCAAGATACAAGTATTACTTCGTTTGTGAACGAAGAAAATATAATTGTTGTATCGGTACCCGAACCTGATTATACCAACCAGCATTTTTTTGATGTTACTCAATATGCCGATTCTGTAAAGTTTGTCAGATTGGAAACCACTGACGAAAATATAATTGGAAGAGTAAGCAATCTGCTTTTTTCTGAAGATTATATCATTGTTGCCGATCGTCAGACGGCATCGATTTTTTTCTTCGACTATGATGGTAATTATTCACACAAAATTCATAAACGAGGACAGGGAGGAGACGAATATATTAGCTTGAGTCATGTTATGCTTGATCGTAAGAACGACATAATTATTGTCCACGACTTAGAATTAGGTGCTATGCTATATTACGACTTCCAAGGCAATCTGACCTCAAGAATAAGTCAGTTCTGCGATCGTATGGTAGCAAGAGATATTATAAACCTCCCTACTGGAGATTTCTTATGCTATCGGCAAGATGCTCTCGGAGAGGAAGACAAATATCAGGCAGGAATTTGGAGAGCAAAAAAAGACGGTTCTTTCGATCAATTCATCTATACAATAGATTATGATTACAAATCGACTTTTGTGCAATATGCATATCATTTATCTGAATTACCGGATAATAAAGTGAGTTTCGTAGACCAGAATCAAACGGCTGTTTTTTATGTGGACGACAATAATATTGTTCATAAGCGAGTGCAATTCAACCTACCGGGAAAAACAGAGGCAGACTTCCCTTACGAAAGTTCGAAGGATGAGGGCTACTATTCGATTTTTACAAGTCAGGAAAAAGGAAATTTTATTTTTACTCAATGGATAACCCCGGGAGGAAAAGGGATGAATACTATTCTCACAAAAAGTACTGGAAAGTTGGAAGTCGGGGTGGCTTTTAGTCCATTTGCATTCGGGCTATTCCTTCCTATCGGTAGTTTCGTTAAGAATAACGATCCCCATATCTGTTCAAGTTGGTTTTCACCCATAGTGGTAAATGAATTCTTGAAAGGAGATCTTCCTGAAGATTTAAGGAAAAAGGCGGAAAAAACAATCGAGGGAATACCTTCCAATGAAATAGAAGATGCAAATCCTATAATTCAGCTGCTATACATTAAAAAATAATTAGTTATAACCCGCAGAGCAAGCTATTTATCGCTTAGTTCGTTGGCAGAAAACATCCAAAGCTCAGCGTATACATTCTGTTCTTAGCAGTATTGCGTTCATTGTATAACGTATTGAGGCATCCCCAATACATGTTTACTGTGATCTGAATCCGCTTGAGTTCTAACCCAACCATTAGCGATGGTCCTATATCAGATTTACGGAAATTAATTGCCTCGGTGGCATAGATACTACTCTTTGTGTGCATCTCACTTCCTTTTTTCTCCCCATCCCAACCATACGAACTCTCATCTGTCATTCTAAGATCTGACAGGTCATAACTAAAAAACGGCCCGCAACCGATAATAAACCGATAATCGTTATATTTATCCAATTCAATTTTTTTGCCGGCATACAGGGTAAATCGGCCACAATACATGTGAATTAAATTTATATTACTACGATTGCCATCATCATCATCAAGATAGACCCCTTTGAGCCTTGCCCCCATTATGACCGCATCAATATCGCCTTGCATAAACACCTGATTGCGCCACGTATATTGTATCATAAGGCTAAAACTTCCCGCCAAACGACTGTGCGCCGAGAAACCGGAGGTAGCTATATCTGTGCCGGGTAAATGATCGGTACGTCCGTCATCCAATCCTTCGATAGCAGACCAGCCCATATGGAGTTTAGCTCCCCATCGCCCTCCATCATACTCGGACTGGGCATACGATGTTGCGATAGACACCGATAAAATAAAAAACAGTAGTGCTTTTTTCATTCGAGGTTTGTGTTATATTTCATTCAATTTTCCGGTATTTACATCCTAATATAGAACCGAGAGAAAGGCTGAGCGCAAGCATAGATTTGTTCCGTGCGCGCCGAATATCGCCTAATCCATTGGGAGGAAGTAGGCCACACCGATGGTGTACATCCTGTTGTTGACGGTATTAGATTCGTTTTTCACCATGTTGAGGAATCCCCAATACATGTTTGCCGTGATCTGGAAATGTTTGAGCTCGACCCCCACCATCAGCGATGCCCCGACGTCGAATTTACGGAAGTTGATTTCTTCGCCGGCATAAATGCTGCTTTTGAGTTTCATTGCATCGGGCATTTTCTCAAAAATCGTCCAATCTTCCGAGTATTCGTGAAAGATCCGTTCGTCTGACGAGTCATAACTGAAGTAAGGACCAAAGCCCACAATAAAACGGCGGTTGTTATACTCATCCAGTTTAAACTTCTTTCCGGCATACAGCGTCAATCTACCGCTATACATGTTGATATAGTTAACATTGCTGCGATTGCCGTCATAGTCTTCGAAGTAGACCCCTTTGAGCCTCGCACCCATCAGCGCGGCGTCGACATCTGCTTGTAGAAACGCTTGTGTATCCCAAGTGTGTTGGACGTTAATGCCCAAGCTCGCAGCAAAACGGTTGTGCACCGAGAAGCCCGATGTAGCTATATCTGTGCCGGGCAGATGATCGGTGCGCCCGTCATCCAACCCTTCGAGGGTAGACAATCCTACGTTGAATTTTACCCCAATGCGTGTTCCGTCATATTCGGTTTGCTGGGCATACGATGTTGCGACGGATGCCAATAGAATAAAGAGAAGAGCTATTTTTTTCATACTTGTTGATGTTATATCATGTTCTGATGTTTCGGTATCCGTATCCTATAAAGTCCAATAGCGGGTGAGACTGAGTGCGAGCATGCGATTGTTGACCGTGCGTCCGATATTGCCTACCATATTGCGCATGCCCCAATGCAGATCGAGCGCAAACTGCCAATCGTTCATCGCTACTCCTGCCATAAAGGCCAAGCCGTAATCGGTACTGTTCATGTTCTTCACATTGTCGGCATAGATACTCTTCTTCAATTTCATTTCGTCTTCGCCTCCCGATTTCGTGTTTTTCTCGGGTATCGTGTAACTAAAACTGTTGCCGTTCAGTATGTCCGTCGTCTGGCTGCAATACATGCCCACACCTACTATAAGCCAGCGAAAATCGCCCGGTTTGGCATACCCTTCGCGCTTCTTCTGACCGAGCAGAAACTTGCGCCCGCCATATACCGACAGTCGTCCGCAGTCGGTTACCAACTTGAACGAATCGTCGCTATGCTGGTATTTGATGCGTGTTCGCAGCAACGCAAATTCGGCGTCGCCCTGTATAAACAGCTGACTGCTATACGTCTTTTGCGCCGATATACCTATACTCCCCGACAGATCGGGGTGCGAGCTAAATCCGTTCAGCGCCAGATTGGTGCCGGGCAGATAGTTCAGATCGCGCGAATCGTCTAACCCCGAGAGGTGCGATGCGCCGATACTGGTCTTCAAGCCTAAACTGAAAACAGCATATCGCTGTGCATTGACAGCTACGGTTGAGAAAAAGAAAACAAGGACGACTAATTTTATGTTTTTCATATATGTCTGTATTTTACGCCCGACACGAGCGACGGTGTGTGATTCGAACATAAATATATATTCCTTTTATTGTAATGACAATTGTCTTTAAATAAGATTACATTCTGAGGTTTGTTTTTCATATAATTTAACTCTACTTTTATACCGCATCACTGCATCTCACGTTTTATACGTATAAAAAGCATCCAAAACCGAAGCATGATTCAGAGAATAGACAACAAGGACAACAGCGCTCAAGTCATCAACAAAATAGCCATCTTCACGGCATCTTTTATCATCGTGTCTTTTATTTTCCAATTGCTCGCTGCGTTTTTTTGCCGGACGATAAAGGTTGAGGAAAACGATGAGATAATAACCTTGATGAACAATGCTTTCTCGTTTATCGGAGCAGGGCTATTGATCTACGTATTTACCCGATATTGGGATCGCACCACCTTTTCCTCCATCGGTTTCGATACCGTGGGACGGGCAAAAGATTTCGCTGTCGGTTGCCTGTTGGCTGTGCTTATTATCTCGGGCGGATTTGCCATTCTCATCCTTAGCTCGGCCATCGAGGTAGAGGCTGTGCAGTTGAGCAACCTGCCACATCTGACCGTTACGTTTCTCACATTCGTCATCGTTGCCGTCCTCGAAGAAATGGTGTGCCGTGGTTATATACTCAACAATATGATGTTGGTTATGAACCGATATCTCGCATTGGCACTCAGTTCTACGATCTTTGCCGCTTTGCATCTTTTCAATCCCTATGTTGCCGCCCTGCCGGTGCTTAACATTTTTCTTGCCGGCATATTTTTGGGCATTTCGTACATTCACACACGCAACCTCTGGTTTCCGATAGGGTTGCATCTGTTCTGGAATTTCATGCAAGGCCCGGTCTTCGGATTCAATGTGAGCGGCATGGACATTTCGCACACTATCGTTCGGCTTCGTTATCCCGAAAACAACATCATCAACGGGGGCGACTTCGGGTTCGAGGGGTCTGTCCTTTGCTCCGTTCTTTGCTTATCGGGAGCCTTGGTTATCGGTCTTTGTTATTCGCGCAAGGAAAAAAACAAGGCTCGCCGTTGAGGCAAGCCTGTTGATATCATGATCGTTCGCCCGAAGGAGAGTGCATCAAACATTCTTCACTATTCTGTTTTCTCCGTCGCGGTAACTGCCTGCCAACAACATAATGAAGTCGACGAGAGTCCATATTCCACAGCCGCCCAATGTCAGCAACTGCACAACACCGATAGCCGTACTGTTGGTATAGAAACGGTGTATTCCTAACAATCCTAAGAAGAAACAAAGCAACAATGTTGTCAGCCAGTCTTTCTGCGAAATCTCGCGCCCGTAGCTGTCGTATCGGGGTTGGTATCCATGATATGGGGGATACATTTGACGAACGCCGCACTTAGGGCATATTTCAGCTCTACTATCTATCGTCTGTCCGCAACTGCTGCAATATTTACCATTCTGTGTCATACTATATTCTGATTTAATGTTCTTACTACGTGTGTATATGTATTTTGTTTGTTACGGCTCAAAGATAATAAAAAAAGGATGAGTGTGCCTACAAAAAAAATGGAACAGAATATCTCTGCTCCATTTTTTCATTTATCAGTGTAAATATTATTCTGCTTTTGGCTCTTCTGTTGCCGGAGCTTCAGCTACGGGTGCTTCGGTTGCAGGAGCTGCTGCTTCTGCTTTTTTTGCACCTGCCGAGCGGCGACGAGTTTTCTTCTTGCCTGCTGCTTTTTCCTTCAACATGTTTTCGTTGTAGTCTACCAACTCGATAAAACACATTGATGCGTTATCTCCCAAACGGTTACCTGTCTTGATGATACGTGTGTATCCTCCGGGACGATCGCCTACTTTTTGAGATACGTTTTGGAACAATTCTGTTACCGCAACCTTGTTTTGTAGGTCTTGGAACACTAAACGTCTCGATTGAGTTGTATCCTCTTTCGATTTAGTGATGATAGGCTCAACTACCTTTTTCAATGCCTTTGCCTTTGCTACAGTCGTAAATATACGTTTGTGCAAGATCAGAGATGAACACATGTTCGAAAGCATTGCTCCACGGTGTGCACTCTTGCGGCCTAAGTGGTTAATTTTCTTATTATGTCTCATTTCACTATTACTCTTTATCTAATTTATATTTAGAAATATCCATGCCGAAAGAAAGGTTTAGGCTTTCTAATA
>CALNCC010000065.1 GCA_937875275.1 uncultured Dysgonomonas sp.
AAATTCCGAATAATTAAAATTAATTGTTCGGAGTTTTTATTTATATGCCATTACTTTCCCTTGAATGATGTTTATCTTTGCACAATCATAAGATAGAAAAATGAAGATAGGTAATATAGAATTTTCCGATCAACCCTTGTTTCTTGCTCCTATGGAGGATGTAACCGATCATGGTTTCCGACTGTTGTGTAAACGATTCGGGGCAGATATGGTGTACACCGAATTTGTGTCGAGCGATGCCTTAATCCGTCGAGTGAACAAGACCGAAGCGAAGCTGAAAAGCAGTGATGCAGAGCGTCCCGTAGCAATACAGATTTATGGTAGAGAGGTAGATGCAATGGTGGAGGCGGCAAAGATATGCGAAGAATATAATCCCGATATATTGGATATAAACTTTGGCTGTCCCGTGAAAAAGGTTGCAGGCAAAGGAGCCGGATCGGGGATGATGCGTACACCCGAACTGATGGTTGAGATAACCCGCGAGGTGGTAAAAGCCGTAAAGATTCCCGTAACAGTGAAGACCCGTTTGGGGTGGGATCACGATTCTAAAATCATAGTCGATCTTGCCGAGCAATTGCAAGACGCAGGCATACAGGCTTTGACGATACATGGACGCACGCGCTCGCAGATGTACACGGGCGAGGCTGATTGGTCGCTGATTGGCGAGGTCAAGAACAACCCGCGTATGCATATTCCTATCATTGGCAACGGCGATGTAACGGACGGTATGTCATGCAAAAAACGTTTCGACGAAACGGGCGTAGATGCTGTGATGATAGGGCGGGGGAGTATTGGTTGTCCGTGGGTGTTTGAAGAAATAAAACACTATCTGTCGACAGGAGAAGATAGTCCGAAACAAGCTTTCCTGTGGTACATGGATGTGCTGAAAGAGATAGTAACCACCAATGTGGAACATACCGGAGAACGTGGCGGTATTCTGCATAGCCGTAGGCACATAGCCGCCAGCCCCTTGTTTAAAGGGATAGCTGATTTCAAAAAGACGCGGATAGCGATGCTCAGAGCAAACACGGTTGAAGAGCTGTTTGCTATAATGGACGAAATTCCATCTCGGTTCGAAGTGTAACTTTTTTTATGCCTCTTCTTCTTCGAATACTTCGAGGGAGAAGTTCTCACCGTCAAATATGCCGTAGGAGAAAAAGCGTATCCAGTCTCCAAGAATTACGATGCGTGCCGATCTTGAGAGCATGAGGTCGAGCATGATGTGTCGGTGTCCGAACAGGAAAAAATTGAGGTCAGGTGCTCGCTTCAATTCTTTTTTAGCGAACGTAATCAGATGCTCTTTGTCCTCTCCCATATAGTCTAACATTTCTCCCGACTCGCGGCTATGCCTTGCCCATGCGTGGGCGAATGAGATAGTCCACTTGGGATGTATAGCGGCAAAGGGTATACGACATATCTTGCTGTGAAATAGTTTACGCAGAAACTTGAACGAGCGCGAGTCGTCGCCCAATCCATCGCCATGAGCGAGGAAGAATTGTTGTCCGTCGATGTTGACTATGAAGGGTTCGGTGTGAACAATCACTCCGCACTCGGTACTCAAATAGTCGGTCAGCCAGATGTCGTGATTGCCTATAAAGAAATGCACCTCGATACCCATGTCCGTCATTTCGGACAGTTTGCCCAAGAAGCGGGTAAATCCACGAGGAACGACTGTTTTGTATTCGAACCAATAATCGAAAATATCGCCCAATAGATATATCGTTTTGGCGTCGGTTTTTACCATATCGAACCATCGGCACAGTTTCCGTTCTATTTCGTGCTGTGCAAACAGATCGTTATCGGGGTTTTCGTGCGAAGGGCGAACAAAGCCTTCTTTCCCTATGTTTTTTTTGTGATAAGGTGCTCCGAGATGAGCATCCGACAAAAAGTATGTTTTATTTCTTTCCACTATTTATAAGAATCCAAGTTCGAGTTTCGCTTCTTCGCTGAGCATATCTTTGTTCCATTCGGGTTCGAATGTGAGGTTTACGATCACATTGTTTATCTCTTTGATAGACTCGACCTTGAACCGCACGTCTTCGAGGATGAAGTCGGCTGCCGGACAATTGGGGGCAGTCAGCGTCATCGTGATGGTAACATTATTGTTGTCGTCGATATCGACACCATATATCAGCCCCAAGTCGTAAACATTTACCGGTATCTCGGGATCGTAGACTGTTTTAATCATTCTAACGATTTCGCCTTCTAATTGTAATAAATCGCTCATATAATAGAGTTGTCAGAAAATTTAATACTTATAAATCTATAACAAGAGTAGTGCACTTTATCCTTGCCGTCGAGATTATAACCCGCAGAATGGATAATTTGTTCCTGTTGCATATGTACAAAAGTACAACATAAATGCAAATTATGCGAATCGACAGTTCAACTTTTTCGCTGATTTATTTGCGAGAAAAGTTAGGATATCCATTATTGCCTTGTGTTATTTCTCTATATTTTATGGGAGATATTCCTGCTTTTTTTCGAAAAACAGTACAGAAATAATCTGAATTTTCAAATCCAACCTCAAAAGCAACTTCCTGGCTGGTAAGATCTGTATTGGTAAGCAATTCCTTACTGCGCTGCAACCTCAATTCGAGAAGATATTGCGATGGAGCAAAACCTGTATATTGTTTGAAGATACGCCTAAACCACGAATAACTCATATTTACCTGTTGTGCCACCTCCTCAGGTTTTATGCTGGTCTTGAACGTTTCACACATAATAATTTTAGCCCTGTTTATTTGTTTCGTTACTCTCAATTCCTCAAAAGAAGAGTGCTTGTTTTGAGAATATGCCAAACCTAACAAATGATTGACCACTCCGGCCATCATTTGCTGAAAGCCCGTTCCCTGTTCCTTCGCTATCTCTATTGCCTGCGTATAAAGTTGCACAATATCCTCTCTTATTCCCACATTGAAAATCGGATTTTCCTTATTGAAAAAACCGTGCTGAATGCGAGCATCTATATTTATGCCATTAAAACCTATCCAATATTCGTCCCATCCCGTTTCTATATTGGGCTGATAGCTATGCCATTCTCCCGGAAATAGAAGAAACATATTCCCGCTTTTTATTTCTGTTCGTCTATGACTATCCGACGAAAATTCTCCTTTGCCTTGAGTTATATACAGCAATTGATATTCATCAAGTACCCGTCCTCGTTCGGCAGAAAAAAGATATCGAACAGGATGATTACTTGGCGGATAAGGAGTGTTGGATTCAATAGATTGATAACCGACCGAGTTTACTGTCAACCCCCATAAAGCATCTTGTTCATTAGCAATCAAATATTTTATATGAATGTCATTTTTCATATTATTGAATTAAAGTCAAAAAAAGAAGTTAGTGCAAACTATCAGATAGGGTATTATCGGACAGCAATATACGAAAATAAGGCTAAGAATCAATGGAAGCATTTCTTAAAGATTGAGAAAGTCAAACTTCAAAGTATTAAAATCAAAACGAACAGTATACCGGCACGAGTTAAGCCTATTTTTGTAATTAAAAGCAACTTCATCACGATATAAATATGAAAGACATTCATCATTTTTTTGCATTTGACATCGGTGCCACCAGTGGTCGTGCCATTTTGGGAAGTATAAAAGAAGGCAAACTCCAATTGAAGGAGTTAACTCGATTTGCGAACAGAATAATACGTGTGCACGACAAATATTATTGGGATATATTTGCACTGTTCGATGAACTGAAAAATGGACTAAAAGCCGCATCTGCCCTTGGCACAAAGATACAAGCTATCGGCATCGACACATGGGGAGTAGATTTTGTCTACTTAGCCGACGATGGAACTATACTTAGCCAACCTCGTTCATACAGAGACCCCTACACCGAGGGCATTCCGGAAAAATATTTTGAAAAAATATTGCCGCGCAAACAAGTGTACGAGCTAACCGGCATCCAGATCATGAATTTTAATAGTCTGTTTCAGTTATATGCATCAAAAGAAGAAGGCTCTTCGGCACTTGACAATGCCAGAGAAATACTCTTTATGCCCGACGCATTATCTTACATGCTTACCGGCAACAAAGTTTGCGAATACACCATTTTGTCTACTTCTCAATTCCTGAATCCGAATACCAAACAGGTAGAAGGTAAATTATTGGAAGCCATAGGCGTGAATCCGAAAATTGTACCATCTCTGGTTATGCCGGGACAGACAGTCGGAAATGTATTAAAAAGCATAACCAAAGAATGTAATATTGACGAAATTCCGGTAATTGCCGTTGCAGGGCACGACACCGCTTCGGCGGTGGTATCGGTGCCTGCCGAGAATACGAATTTCGCTTACCTCAGTTCGGGCACATGGTCTTTGATGGGTATAGAAACCGACAAACCAATTATAAACGAAGACTCTTTCGCCCTCAATTTCACAAACGAAGGAGGGATAGACGGCACTACACGCTTTCTGAAAAACATCACGGGCATGTGGTTACTTGAGCAATGTCGCAAAGAGTGGGAGTTTAAGGGAAAATCTTACACTTACCCCGAAATAGTCGCTCTTTCGTCATCAGTCAGCGGCTTTCAATCGTTTGTCGATCCCGATCACAATTCATTTGCTAACCCCGAAAGTATGATAACGGCAATTGCAGATTATTGTCAAGCAACAGGACAGAAAACCCCTCAATCTGATGCAGAATATATTCGCTGCATTTTTGACAGCCTTGCCATGAAGTATAAGTATGTGCTAAAGCGATTGCAAGATGTTGCACCTTTCCCTATCGAAACACTGCATGTGATTGGAGGAGGATCGAACAACAACCTACTGAATCAGATGACCGCTAACGCCATTGGCATCCCCGTAGTTGCAGGGCCTGCCGAAGCAACAGCTATTGGCAACATACTGATGCAAGCCAGAGGCGCAGGGGTAGTGCAGTCGCTGCAAGAAATAAGAAACATAGTACGCTCCAGCTTCAGCCTTGAAACATTTCAGCCCCAAGACACAGAACAATGGGACAATGAGTATAAGAAATTCTTAAATTTATTAAATATATAACTGTCAACCAGTTTAAAAAAAGCACACCATGAAAAAAAATGAATTAGTATCTAAGGCATACGAAATTGCAAAAGAACGCTATGCGGCTTTAGGCGTAAATGTAGATGAGGTATTAGACAAATTGCAAAAAATACAGATTTCGATCCATTGCTGGCAAGCCGATGATGTTACAGGATTCGAAGATCTTGGCAATATGGGTGGCGGTGGCATCCAAGCCACAGGAAACTATCCGGGGAAAGCGCGCAATATAGACGAACTTCGTGCCGACATAGAGAAAGTGCAGACGCAAGTAGGAGGTAATCATCGCTTAAGCCTGCATGCGATATATGGCGACTTTGGAGGAAAAACCATTGATAGAGACCAAGTAGACGCATCACACTTTACCAGTTGGATGCAATGGGCTAAAGAAAAAGGGCTTAAACTTGACTTCAATTCTTCGTCGTTCGGACATCCGAAAAGTGGCGATCTCACTCTCGCTAATCCGGATAAATCGATTCGAGATTTCTGGATAGATCG
>CALNCC010000066.1 GCA_937875275.1 uncultured Dysgonomonas sp.
CCGATCTTAATACACTGGAGTATCGTTCAATACCAATATAATTAATGTTAGGGTTGAGCCTGGCTAATTCCATAATAAATTGGCCTTTTCCCATTCCGATTTCGATATGGATGGGTTGGCTTACAGGAAATAAGCTGTTCCATTGTCCAGGTTTTTTCACCACCTTATCCATTTTCGCGCCTAAGTGTCCATAGATAGCACCGCATTTTTCGTTTGCTTTAGCATTCTTAAAGTGGTCGCCATGGTCGTCTGCGATCTGAACTTCTACCGAATTAGGTATCCAATTCTTGCGATCAGTGCAATATACAACTACTCCACTGTTTGTGTTATTGTCTGTTTTGAACTCCAGTTCCAGCTCAAAGTTTTCGTACTCTTCTGTTGTCCAGATAGATTCGTCTTTAACTGCACCGAGTACACCTTTTTCCACACTCCACACTTCCGGGTTGTATTGAGCTCCGGCAAGATCTTTTCCGAATAGTGGTTTCCATTTTCCTTTTGCTGAAGCAGACGATGTGATTGCACCGAAGCATAGCAGGATTGATGAGATTAAAATGATTTTTTTCATGAAATTAAGTTATTTAAGATTGGTAAAGAAACAAATGTATCTATTCTAATTTGGAAAAAAAGGACCAAATATAGAAATGGTGAAGATTTAGAGTATTTTAACGTCTTTCGTTGTATACCCCTAATTCTGAGATTGAAGGGGGAGCAGAGAATCCGTTAATTGATATTCTTACTTTATTTCCCCACACACGGTCGAAACGGTGCACCTTTATCTTGTTGTTATTCTCTCCGTCAAACAGAGTTAACCACTTGTTGTTGTGCAGATATTCCAACTTGTATTTTGTGATATTGTTTTGGGCAATTGTAACCGTATTGAAGCATTGTTCCATATCGCCGAGTTCTATTTCAAGCCAAGGGTTTTTCTCAGATTCATTTGATATCCACGAAGTTGAAAATTTGTCGTCGTTAGCAAAGTCCATGATGTACATGTCTTGTCCCCAGCTCGAATTTGTCGGTTTTCCTTTCGCAATGTTCGACGATATGATAGGAGCATCATAGGCAGGCAAAGATTTTGTTGGTCCATTATGCTTCCATAGTTTCCCTATTTGTCGGAATGCTTCTACTGCATTGTCATCGATAAGTCCGTCTCTGTTGGGTGCGGCATTCAACAAAAAATTGCAGTGCACATCATTCATCGGTATTATATTTTCTTTCACTATCGCTTCCGGAGATTTCACAGGCGAGGTAGGGAAATTTATTTTCCAAAACCATGACGGGTTTATCGGCAGACAAGACATTGCCGGCAAGCGGTTGCTGTCTTTCGATATATGCTGTCCGGCTCCTTGCTCGTAAGATTTTATATCGGTGTAATATAAAACTTCAGCAGGGTATTTGGCTGCATTCAAGTCCATTACCAAACAGTTTGGCTGAATTGATTTTACAAAATTGTATATGTCTTCGAATGGAATATCGTCGTATGATATACGAGACCATGGGGCATCCCATCCGTCAATGATCAACGCTTTCACTTCGCCATAGTTTGTGAGAAGTTCGGCAAGCTGAGCTTTAATCATATCAATCTGTTGCACATTGATGTATCCGGGACGAATTTTATGATGCGTATCTAAGATGGAATAGTAGAGCATTACATCCAGCCCTTTAGCTCGGAAGGCATCTGCATATTCTTTCACTACATCCCTTTTGAAAGGGCTGCTCATGACACTGTAATCTGTTGTCTTTGTGTCCCAGATGCAGAATCCGCTGTGATGCTTAGTGGTAAGACAGCCGTATGTCATGTTTGCGTCCTTAGCCGTTTGCGCCCATTGGTTACAATCCAATTTTACAGGATTGAAGATTGAAGGCGACGCATCGGGATCGGCCCAATCTTCTTCCATAAACGTAGGAATATTGAAGTGAATGAACATTCCGAACCGTTGATCTATAAATCCTTGTTGAAGATCGCGTAACGATTTGCTATTTTGTGCACAGAGTGGAGAAACGAAGAGTAAGAAAAGAAAAGTCAAAAAAAAATTCTTCATATTTATCGTTGTTTTTTGGTGTTAGAGGTGCTAAATATAGATAGAAATCTTATACAACAGATAAATGCGAGATATATTTTTTGACTTCTGCGTGTGAGATGACACCGTATACTTTGGCTAAAAAAGGCTGTACAAGATTACTGATTGGCGTAATTTTATATATCTTTGTCTCACAAAAGTTCTTTATTTTATTTCTTCTACCGTTAGGGTGCCCCTCGACAAAAGGGGAGAATAGGGAATCACGTGAAAATCGTGAGCTGTCGCGCAACTGTAATTCGCCATGAAAGTTTCTATTAATGAATATCCACTGTTTCTGAAAAGAAATGGGAAGGACAATAGAAATAGCGAAAGCCAGGATACCTGCCTTAATTGGGATTGACAATGCTTCGCGATAAAAGTATTACGTCGAATACGCCTACTCACCTTCCCCACACACTTCGGGGAGAGTGTTGATATTCTACTATACCCTTATTGTTGCAGCATTGTGAAGTTCGAAATAGAGCTTTTTACATCGTTATGTATTAATCGTAAAAAGTTTTTAGAAATGCGAACAAACATGCCCGGTCATCCGTCGACTGATGACCAATGTGCAGTAAAAAACGGACTCCTACCCGGAGACGAGATTGTATCTATCAAGAAATTTGCAGATATGATTCTCGATGTAAGTATTTTGCTTTTAGAATCGGGCGCTCATTGTGAACGCATCAACCGCAATGTGCAACGAATAGCTAAAAGCTCCAACTACAATGTGGAGATGTTGATGTCGTTTACAGCAATATCGGTATCTGTTACCGACAAGGATCAACCGAGGCATACTATTACCGAAAACAAAAGCGTAAAACACCATGGCGTTCACTACGGCGCACTTACCGGAACAAGTTTGTTGACATGGAAACTTGCTGATGGCGAAATAGCGATCGACGAGATGGAGCGGGAACTGGAGAATATTAAGACGACTACAAAATACCCTATCTGGTTAGTCCGTCTCTCCATCGGGGTAGCCTGTGGTTGTCTTTGCTTGCTTGCCGGAGGAAATTGGTTAGACACTTTGTTTGCTTTTTTCGCGTCGGGTATTGGGTTGACGGTGAAACAAGAAATGGTGAAGAGGCACTTCAACCTCATGATTTCGATTCTATGTTCAGCGTTTGCGACTACCCTTATTGCAAGCATCAGCGTTTTGTCAGAATACCGGTTTTCACCCGAATCGTCGGTTGCCACTGCCGTATTGTTTCTCATTCCCGGTGTTCCTCTCATCAATAGTATTATCGATCTGCTCGAAGGATATATCCCTATTGGTCTCGCGCGTGGTGCTTTTGGCGGTTTCATCCTGCTCTGCATTGCCGTTGGCATGTTTCTCAGTATGGCTTTGACGGGTATTAATAATTTTTGATTATGTTGACATTTATTTTGCGAGACGCATTCCTTAGTTTCTTCGTAGCAATAGGTTTTGCGCTACTGTTCGAAACACCGAAGAAAGGTATATTGGTTGCCGGGCTATTAGGTGGATTGGGTCATGCCATCCGTTTTACGTTGCTGCATTTGGGGTTCGGGCTCATCTCCGCCACACTGTGCGGTACGGTAACAATCGGTCTTTTGGGTATCTACTGCGCTCATAAGATTCATACCCCGCCCGTGGTATTCACATTGCCTGCCTGTATAACGATGATTCCCGGACTATATGCTTACAAAACAATGTTAGGCTGTATCAGAATATACGAAGAGGGTACTACGGGAGCTAAGACGGCATTTCTCGTACATGACACTATCTATAATTTTATTCTCACATCGTCGCTGTTGTTTTGTTTAGCAATCGGCATCTGCATTGCGGCACTGATATTCAGGAAGAAAAGCGTAAAACAACTGAAAGGAAAAAATATATTTAAATAAGAAATATGAATTGGTTATGAGTACATGACAAAAAAATAAATAAGCACCTGACAATCAAGCTATTTAGCTGCTATTTTGTTAGGATAAGACCTTGATTTTTAGTATCTTGTAAAGAAAACTTCGAGGTTTTTATTTACGATATGCAAACCAAAGTCTCGTGTAAAAGTCGCCAGTTAGCTTCAATACTTCAATCTCATTTCAAAGAACATGTGAATCTTAGTCGAATTAAATTCCTCGCTTTAATGATTGTATTGGGAGAAAAACAACAATCGATCAGATTAAAAGAAACATACGTTACATATAATGATAGTATATGGCTAGTATATTTATAGAAATAAAGATATTGACATTTGAAACAAAATGTTTAATATCTATGTTATTTATCTGATGCTAACTAAGTCAAATTTATAACATTAATATCTTATGAAACCTTTATTTTTTCTACTCTTATTTATAGTATCCTCCGCCATATATCCACAAACTGTTCAGGAAACTGTCGATTGGTTAAATGCTAATAGACTCGGGGTATATTCAAGCCAGGTAATATCACCAGAAGATTATACTACAAAAGTATACTTAGATACTGTTCAGATAAAAATAGAGAGTGACAATGCAGTGACTAATATTCCATGGGATTATATAAGTTCTATAGAGTTGCTGAAAGACGAAACTGATATTATGTCTGTAATGTGTATATCTGATATTTCCAAAACTAATTACTCAATATATATCAGAGTCGATGTACATAAAGATTTTGCTCCTCGTTTATATAAGGCTTTCAGACATATGGTTGAAAGCAAAGGTACTAGTTTGTTTGAGAGAGATGATGTCAAAAGTGTTGTCGCATATGTTACTGAAAATCCGGATAAGTTTGAGGAAGGATATATGATATACCTATTAAGATGGCTAAATATGATGAATATTTATGTGGGTTTGTTAGGTACTGAATATTATAGGTACACTCCTTTTTTCGATACTTCAGGCATAAAATTTATGTATACTGATTTGGAGAGTAATGAAAAAAGACGAATAGAAAAGAATGACTATTCGATATTGTGGAATCAGGTCGCAAAATTTAATATAGTCAAAATATTATCTGGAGGCATGCAGCAATATAAATTGATTATCATGCAAAAAGGAATACAAAATGGACATGAAATATTTTTTCATGGTAGTGAAAATATGGTGCAACTGATGAAAGACGCAATGACCGTTGTAGCTAAAAGGCAAGGAGCTCAAATGGTTAGGGATGACTTATTCTAGATTATTTAACAAAGACATTTTATCAAGGAATCAATAGTAAAATGATCAAGCATATCAGATATAGTTTTTTTCATAATGTTGTAGGTAATGTGTCAAGATGCGAAATTACATTATTAATAATGAATCTCCGACCTTTAACAACACAGAAACACGATGTTCGTGCAACATAGAACCCTGAAGAACAAAGTAATTGTTCGTTTATCGTAAAACCTCTTTCTCCAAAGCGTGAGGAATAGCTTATAATATCTTTTTGCAAGCTTTTTTTGGGTTGCCATATTATTATACATATCTTTGTTTTCAGACCCATATATCATTAATTGTTACTTTCCTTTTGTGTAGATTTAACAAACAGAGCAAAAAAAGGATATGTACTCCATGGGATGTGGGTATAGTTTCTTTGTTTCGGTAAAAGGAATATATTACAGCATCTATCAGACATAGATATCTATAATGACATAAAAGAAACTTATTTGTTAAATATTTGTTTGAGTATACAAAAGCCCCTTGGGAATTTGTTTTTCTTCGGGTATATAGAATGTATAATTTGGTAGTCTTCCGTCCGACATATGAGACGTTCGGGGGACATGATTGAATAAATAAAGATTTAAGAGTAGATGAGATCATCTGTACATGAAGAATTTGTAAAGAGTATCAGAAGAGCGATCTTAGATAAAGATCTGACCGTAATGAAAATTGAAAAAGAGAAGATCGTTTCGATCATGTCCGACATTCTATTTTTAGGTCGTGAGGCAATTTACAGACGCATGAGAGGAGAAGTGAAATTCTCTCTCGAAGAAGCCACTCAGGTAGCCCTTAAGTTAAATATTTCTTTAGACTCATTGATCGGTCTTCAGGATAAAGGCAGCCCCCATATAGAGCTTAATCTGATAGAACCCAAAACAAAGCTTGTTCCGCTTCTGTCGTGACGAACAACAGATTTTAGGGCAGAATATCATGCTAAATTGGATGAATATACCTCCCTCTTCAATACAATCGTTCAGAAGTATGATGATGTTACAATTATTTCGGCATTCAACAAACTTCCATATATATTGTACCTTCATCATGAGAATATAGCCAAGTTCAGATTGTTTAAGTGGGCATATCAGATGAATCTGTTGAAGGATGTTTCATTCAAGGAAATGGAGATGCCGAGAGGGGTGGTGAGATCGCAAAACAATTTCATTACCGAGATCCGACAAATGAAGCAGACAAGCGTGGTGCTGAACTCGAACGTATTCCAATCTTTTGTTCAGGATGTTAATTATTTCAGAGATTTAAATTTACTTGATGATGAGGATGTTGTTGCTTTGAAAAATGAATTAAGACTTCTATTGTCCGAGATGGAAAATTATGCTATCTCCGGGATGTTTAATTCTCTGTCGAGTGTTAAGCTTTATATATCTGAACTTGAATTAGACTCATCGTATATGCTATTTAAATTCGGCAAACATACCTACTCGCACATTAATGTATACGATCTGGGGGGTATTGAGTCTCAAAGTCCAAAATTAAGCGAGTATCATGTGATGTGGATTAATTCTCTCAAGCGATATTCTAAATTGATAACTCAGAGTAACGAGATTGAGCGGCATCGTTTTTTCAGAGAGCAAAAAGCTTGCATCGACCAGAATTAAAGAGGTGCTCATCTATTTCATCGAATAATGTCTATTTCATGGTTATTTGACAGCAGGAAACGCAAAAATAGAGCACAATCGACACGTAAAACGCAAAAATAGAAACAAAAATATTTAAGTATGCGCTATTATAGAGCCGAAATTTCTAAATTAATTTTCTACCTTTGACATATAAAATTGATGAAAGAAGTATCATTAAGCATTGAGACCCAAAGAATGCAAATCCAGCAACAATGAAAGAATGTTTCTTTGATTTGCTCGAAAAAAAAGATGATGCTTGTGAGGTGAACGAAAAGACTTGCAAGGATTACATCGAATTAAAGGTTTCCCCAATGTTTATGAGAATAAGATAAATCGAATGAGTATTATTATATAGAAGCAGTTTTTGAGAAAACTGAGACTCGAAGTAATATATAACAAATTCAAAGTAATTGTGTAGTTTTGTAAAGTTTGTGTTAAGGTAAGTCATGTGGGCTGCGAAGTTCGTATGACTTTTTTTCTTTTATAGGGGCTTCATTGCAAAAAGTGGATCAAGCGGCTCTCGTTGAAAGAAAAGAATTATCTTTAGCACATGAAAATTTTACGCAACAAGGTTCTCTCCCGATATTTTTTTATCCTTATCGCTATTCTCATAGCGGGAGGCTCTTTGTTCGTATCCAATTTTCTGGTAAAGGACTTGTCGAAAGAAGAACGCTCGAAAATTAAAATCTGGGCTGAAGCCACCAAAGAGGCTGCAACGATAGACGAAAATTCGCCGATGAACCTCATCATTATCGACATTTTGCAAAGTAACAATACCATCCCTGTTGTTTTGTATGACAAGCAAGCAGACTCCTTTTCTTCGGTAAATATAGAATTGCCGGCAGGGGATGATGAACAAGCCTTTCTCCGCAAACAAGCAGAGAAATTCGAAAATAGACATGAACCAATCATCGTCGATTTTGAAGATACAGAACAGTACATCTTCTATTATGACGATTCTTACACGCTCAAGCATCTGCAATTATATCCGTATGTGCAATTAGCAATTTTGCTGATATTTATCGTCATCGCCATATTTGCCTTCCTCAGCACAAAGAAGATGGAGCAAGATCGCCTGTGGGTGGGACTGTCTAAAGAGACGGCACATCAACTCGGGACACCCATCTCCTCCCTTTTGGCATGGATAGAATATCTGAGGCTGAAAGGCGTGGAGGAGAACATCGTAGACGACATGGAGAAGGATATCAATCGCCTGCAAATGGTAACAAATCGATTCTCGAAAATCGGATCTATGTCATCCCTATCTCGAAAAGATATAAGACAAACGATAATGGATAGCATCTCCTACTTGGAAAAGCGTATGTCGAAAAGAATCGCATTTTCTTTCGATTTCATCGACGAACCGACGTATGCCAATATCAACGAAGAGCTATTCGGGTGGGTAATAGAAAACTTAACAAAAAACGCGGTGGATGCGATGGAAGGGCAAGGATCTATCAGTTTTCGGATTACCGAAAACAGCGGTAGAATATGTCTCGACATACAGGACTCGGGCAAAGGAATCCCAAAATCGAAATTCAAAGAAGTGTTTGAACCGGGATATACTACCAAATCGAGAGGCTGGGGCTTAGGTTTATCGTTGGTTAAACGTATTATAGAATCGTACCATAAAGGAAAAATATATGTAAAACACTCCGAGTCGGGAGTGGGAACAACATTCCGGATAGAACTGAAGAGAGCTTAATTCTCTATCGGGTGCAGATTACCCTTATAGCTTTTCAATACGGCTTGCGTAGAGCCGACTTTCAGTTTCGAATCTATCCTGACAGGCATTCGATTAGCATCATTAGTAATGTACACCTTCATCGCCTCTTCTTTGTCTTTGAAGGCATCGTCGCTGATACTGAGGATCAACTTTATACAGTTATACCGTTTTTTGTCGTTAGCCTTCATCCGCTCTGTTCCGGCATGCTCGACAATCATTTGCAACTTACGTTTTCCCGACATAAATTCCACGACACGAGTATCACCTTTCTTCATTGTCGAATAGTCTAATGTGCGTGCATAGAAAACAACGCTGAGCATATCATACACACAGTTTGAAGACGTTACCGTTTCGGCATATCTGAAAACCTCGTTCTTGTCTCGGCGAGTGTATATATTTGTCTTCCCGTTTTTGTATTTGTACGTTATCTTTTCTTTGGTGTAGTCGCCCCCTTCGTGAGCATCTTTATAGAAAGCGAGAGGAACCAACTTCTTGGTAAAATAGCTTGTTATTGTATCGTTTACCGAGAACAATTTTGAGGCCGTTCCCGTAGATTGTGCTATCAGCTGCGCCTTTTGCACCTTCTGCCCGTCATAGTCGGCATCATCAACTCTCAATATTGAGAATCCGGCTTTCGGATTCAATATTCCCATCTTGAAATACAAATCGTAAGTTAGTTCTTCTCCCGACCGAAAAGAATTATTATCGATCTTACATTGAGCATTCAATAGCTGACTACCGAGCAATATAACAATCAAAAATATATTTCTAAGCATTGTTTTACCTCCTATCTTTATTCCAGCTCCACATCAATTCGAGAGAATCAACGCAATCCCTGAACCCCCGAAAGACCTTGTGCCTGACTGCTCGTTCCTCGTTGCTGCGCCTGTGCAGCTTGATCTTTCTGGCGAGCCTTTTCTTCCAACATTTGTATTTTTGTTTTTCTCGCCACCGGCTTATTCTTCGTTATTATCAATGGTTTCTGCTTTGCAAAGTCTGTCATATCTATTACCCACGCATCATCGAGTTCGATACTCCATTTAGCTCTTACGTCGAATGCATTACTGTAATAGCAAACAATTTCGGGCTGTGTACCTGTATAATAGTTTCCGGTGTCCCACTTACCGTTATTGTTCTCATCAAGAATTACACGTGCATAATATTTCCCCGGAGGCAGATCGGCAAACATAAACAGATTATTTTTCACCAACGATCGCCTTACCGGTTGGTCTGTACCGTTCAGCAACTCTACGAAAGCCCGGGTTCCCTCCGGAATCCCCTCTATCATCATTTTTATGCTTCCATATTGATCTTTGGCTTTCACTTTCATATTTGTTTTCATGCCCTTATTGAATAGACCATATAAACCGTAAACCGTTGCAGAGTCCATCGAAAAAAGATATTCTCCGCCATACGCCCATTCGTGTTTTACGAAATATTTGCGGGGATTGAGAGAATCCTGCACAACGTTGAAGTCAATAGCCGTTTCCACCGAGTCTTTCATCTGCACCAGCTTGACTACTTCTGCAAGATCGGTCGTTATAGGTTCTTCAAATTCGATTATAATATCACGGAATGTATCCCACGTAGAGGATATATTCGTTTGAATCTCCAAGAATTTCATCAATTCTTCTTCGTCCTCCACTATCTCTTTTTTCTTTTCCTTTTTTTTCCGTGTCCGGTCAAAGAATTTCAACGTATCGGTCTTCCATACACTTCTATTCAGCGTGTCGGTTTGCAGATATGCCGTTTTCACCGTCAATGTATCTGTCTTTATCAGATTCTGATCTTTAATCCAATAAGTCAAACTGTCGTTCGTCAAGTTACGCTCCAGCACATACCAGTCTTCAGTCGCATCACCGCCCAGCAATTCGATTTGCGGAAGGACTGTCTTCGCACCAAAATAGTAGATCAGCTTGTTTGGTTGACGCTCATGTTTTTGGAGATATTCTCGCTGAAAATCAGGGGAGAAAGCTCGCAATGTAATATTATCAGGCAACAGTTTCGTATAGTTGACTTCAATAATCGTGTCTATCTTGACGATCTCTTTTACCACAGATCGCAACGTGTCGTGCCTTACCGATCTCTCGGGATAAGGAACAATGACCGAGTCGAGAAACGCAATCGTTGACGCCGGATTTTTGTACATAAAGTCTTTTGCCGGATCATCGAGGGCATACAGTTTGTATTCTCCGGGAGCAACACCCCGTATCGTAAACTCTCCCTTATCGTTCGTTCTCGATATGCGATCGAATCGAACCTTTGTAAATGCTGTATCGCTCTGGTTGGAATGCAATCCTACATATATCCCTTTCATGGGTTCGAGATTGTTTGCCATGAGCACTTTGCCCGACATACCCAACGAATCGACCACATCGCCTGTCGAAAAAGAAAGAGAGAAATTATCGAGAGGGTTATTCTCGTTCATATCCACAATAGCATCCGTAAAGTCTATCGTATAGGTCGTATTCGGAATCAAGGTATCGCGCAATGTAATGCTTACCTTCCGGTTGACGCCCATTATCACCGGATTCTGCTTCTGTGGAGGGGCAATAATTACTTTCTCGGAAGGATTGAGAACATTCACGTTTTCATCAAATATAATCTCCATCTTACGGGTAGACACATTTGTCGCGCCTTGAACAGGCGACATCCTCACTACCTTAGGCGGCTCTACATCAGGGTCTCCACCCGACGGGCTTGCCATATTGGCGCATGAGTGCAAACCTGTAACTGCAAAACAGAAAAGGCACAGCCTGTATATCAGATTCTTATTTATCATTCTATTCGATTCTATCTAATTTGGACAAAAATACAATGTTTTTAACGATCAAGATCAATACGGATAATAAAATAGTTTAAATGTAACCTTTATCCACCGGTTTGTCGAAGAATGAGACGACTCTCGTTCCCCATATTGAAAAGCAGGTCGATGATGCTTACATTCTCTACAAATCCGAATTTGCCTTCAAATACCTGATAATATTTTTGCGGTAGGAATATGCTGTCCGTCTCCCGCCAATCTATTTTAGGAGACATGGTATCCCGATAATTGGTATCGCCGCTATCAAAATCGAGTTTATAATCTTCGGTATATTTTATCGAACAATCTATGCCTAACAGCCGGAACAGCAAATCTCGTAATTGCTCGTTGAAATCGAATAAAAATTCAAACTTATTGTGGTAGAACGGGTAGAAATCGTCTTGATAATATTCAAAGAACGGAGAGGAATTATATGCCGAAACAATCGCATTCCAATGGATATGCTGCCAGTTGCCATGCTCGGATACCCGAATATCCCGAATAGGAATCTTGGCTCCCGAACGGTGCTCGACGGGAACAGAAAGAGGAATGACTCCGTTGGACGAAACGATAGTGCACCGATTACGATACGATTGCTTTACATAGTTTTCGCAAGCTTCGATGAAGACATCTTCACTATCTACAAGCTTTGAGAAATATTGTATCGGCGCTAAATATGCTGTTGAAAGATATATTGACATGTCGCTACTTTGCTTTAAAAAAAGACCGGTCTTCCTTCTCCAAGTTATACCACACAAAACGGAGCTTGCCTATTATGTTGCGAAAAGGGACAAACCCGAAAGTATTGGAATCTGCCCTATTCTCCGAGTTATCGGACAACATCCAGTAATAATCATCGTCAAACGTATAGCTCTGCTGAGGAACAGAATCGAGATGAAGACTTCCGTCTTTAAATTCTCCTTTTTCGCCCAATTCTTCGAGAATTATTGTCTGGTAGCAAAGGCGGTTCTTTTCTGTCAGTGCAATAGTCATTCCCTTGTGTGGAACGATGAGGCTATACCCTATCCTATCATCCTGTGATAGATATAACCGATGCGGCTCTTCCAATTCCTGATTGAGCAGATATGCTTCGTAACGATTGAGGTGAACCGTCAACTCTGCCCCTTCCTGGCTCACGTTGTTGAAGTCGATGGCATGTTTTCGCGCCACATTGCGTACTTCTTGGAGTGATGACGGAGCAAACAAATATTCTGACACAAGATCGGGAGAAGGGATATACTCCCTCCCGTTGATACGATATTGCCCGTCGTGCCTAACAATAGTGTCTCCGGGCAGCCCTACACAACGGCTGACAAGCAGGCTTCGTTTATCCAGCGGTTTGTTCGTTTCCATCGGATTATTGAAAAGAACTATATCGTTCTGTTTCGCTCCCTTTGCCATAATTCTCTTATAAGGCAACTGCCCTAACGAAACATAAGATTTAATCCCCCAAATATTATCGAATGTAAACGGGATACTCAGTGGTGTCATCGGCAAACGTATTCCGTATGCGGTCTTATCTACAAAAACATGATCTCCTGCCAGCAATGAAGATTCCATTTGCCGGGAGGAGATCGTATATGATTCGATGAAGAATGTGCGCACAAAAAAGGCTATAAGCAAAGTTGTAAGAAGCACTTTGCTCCAAAACACAATATTGTTTCGCCTTCTTTCTGATGCTTTACGCGCCATTCATTATTGTTTATTGCCCTTGGTAAACAGGCGATTCCATCGGATTTTTCCGTCAAACCATCCTTTGTCTTTGTCTAACGATAACCAAACAACCATCGGCTGCCCTATAATGTGATCTTCGGGAACGAATCCCCACATGCGAGAGTCTAACGATTTGTCGCGATTGTCTCCCATCATGAAATAGTAATCGTATTTGAATGTGTACGAGTCGGCTTGTTGTCCGTTTATGTACACTTTACCATCTTTATATTCAAACTCATTGCCTTCATAATTCTTTATGCAACGACGATATGCCGCAACTTTATAATCGATATCCGTATCGAACTTCAATGTCGCGCCCTTAGCGGGAATCCATGTTGCAGGATAATCTCCCGGCATGCAATATCTTTCATAGTCGATAGGATAAATGGACGGTTGATAATATTTCACTCCGCCAACTTCTCCTTTTCGTTTCAGAAATTCGTTGTACTTGATTATCTTTTTCACGTAAGGCTTCTTTGACAATTTCTCGATTTTCTCTTTTGTCAACGGCACATTAGTATACAGAAAACCCCCATTGTTATTGACATTTTCCAATCCTAAACGAGCTATCGTCAGACTGTCTGTCGGCAATTCGTCCGATCCTATATCTCTCCGGTCTTCCATGCTTATACCCAATTCATCGAGTAAAGTAGCAGTCAGTGCTGTACCTTCTGTCTGTACGGCATAGACCAATTGCATATTTTCGGCATCGTGCACCAACTGCCCATCAATGAATGTACTGTCGTTGCGCATCTCTATGATTTCTCCCGGCAATCCCATACAGCGTTTCACATAATTGTCGCGCCTGTCGACCGGACGATAGGCTATTTCTCCAAACTGATTCTCGTTATTCTCTACTTGAGACCGTCCATATTCTTTTATCATAATATAATAGTCTCTGTTTGTCTGTTTCATCGCTACCGTATCGCCCGAAGGGTAATTGAACACAACGATGTCGTGCCTTTTCACTTTGCCTAATCCGGGGAAACGTTTATATTCTAATTGAGGTTTTTCGAGATACGACTTCGTGCCTATGATCGGGAAATTACTCTGCACAAGCGGAAATGAAAATGGAGTCATCGGCGAACGAGTACCATAACTCATCTTGTTTACACAAAGGAAATCTCCGACTAAAAGGGATTTTTCTAATGAAGATGTCGGTATCTGATAGTTCTGGCAGAAAAATGTGGTTATGATATACACCCCGATAAGTGCAAAAAGAATGGCATCTACCCACTCCAACATTTTTCGGACGTGTGGATTCTTGGCATTCTTCCATCCGCTCCAGTTCACATACTTTGTTATGTATATATCGATGAAAACAGGGATCATTATCAATACTGCATAGTAGCCTGTCCATATAGAAAACAGGACACAGCACACACTTGCCAATATTCCATATACCCACTGACGGATACCGACTCTCTCACGTCTTTCCGTTCTTGTACTTTTTGCGTTTTCGTTTTTAGCCATCTTCTTCTTTAAAATTTAAGCATGTCTTTCATTCCCAAAAATCCACTCTTGCCTTTCGTAAACTCGGCTGCAAGTACTGCTCCCAAAGCAAACCCTTTACGATTTTTAGCATCGTGCTTTATACTGATAACATCGGCTTCCGATTCATAGAACACTTCGTGTATTCCGGGAACTTCTCCTTCTCTGATGCAATGAATAGCCAAATCCGAAGATGCTTCTTCGGATTCCAACTTCCACTCTTTCTTGCGTTCCACATTGCCGATGATTCCTTCGGCAAGCGTTATTGCTGTTCCGCTGGGTGCATCTAATTTGTGTATATGGTGCACTTCCTCCATTTTCACATCATAGGCAGGATAATTATTCATTATCTTGGCAAGATAGCTATTCAGCGCAAAAAAGATATTTACACCAAGACTATAATTAGACGCATAGAAAAATGTTTGCTTCCCATCTTTACAAGCTTCCTGCACTTCGCTCATATGTTCGAGCCAACCTGTGGTTCCCGCTACAACCGGCACATTCGCCTTAAAGCATTTCATATAATTGTCAAAAGCACTTGACGGCATAGAAAATTCTATCGCAACATCTGCACTCTTAAATTCCTCAGAGTCGAAAGCCGTATCGGCGTTATCGATGTCTATAATAGACACAATCTCATGTCCCCTACTCTTGGCAATTTGTTCTATTTCATGCCCCATTTTCCCGTATCCAATCAATGCTATCTTCATTCTTTTCAGTATTTTAATATCGTTTATATACATCTTCATAAAAGAATAAATAAAGTGAAATCTGAATAGATAGCTAACACCTTGATTATTCTTTATGTAAAGCATGCAAATATACATAAAACTTAGCTCGATACGAATATATATTTCTAAATGGTAGTAATAAATAATCATAATATAACCCTGCCGGACAGGATATTTAAAAAAACTTCAATTAGTTTTTATACCTTTGTTCCCTTATTTCTAACAGCTTAGATATAGATATAATGATAACATTAGAAGCATGTTGCAATTCGGTACAGTCTGCCGTTGAAGCACAAAAAGGCGGAGCCGTGCGTGTGGAATTGTGCAACAATCTGCCCGAAGGAGGAACAACTCCCCCTCTTTCTCACATACAGAAAACAAGAGAACTGATTGATATACAGCTATATGTATTGATCAGACCTCGCGGAGGAGATTTTTGCTACTCAGGTATTGAGTTCGACACCATGAAACAAGACATCCATCATTGTGGACAGTCGAAATGCGACGGAGTAGTCATCGGCATTCTCAATAGCGATGGAAGTGTTGACAAAAAACGTAATGCCGAGCTGATCGAAATAGCAAAAGGATACGGAATGGGAGTAACTTTTCATCGGGCATTCGACCGCACGAGAGATATCTTTTCTGCACTGGAAGATGTTATCAGTTTGGGTTGCGAACGCATTCTCACTTCGGGTGGAAAGGAAAAAGCCATTCAGGCAAAGGATATATTGAGAGATCTCATCGCAAAAGCCGATGGCAGAATCAGCATCATGCCCGGATCGGGAATAACGGAAGTCAATATCATCGAGTTGGTTATGGCTACCGATCTGAAAGAATTTCATGGTTCGTTTCAAAACCGCCACAAAGGACTAACGAGCTTCCACTCTCCTCAATTTCAGAACTTTGAAGAAGAATTTACCTATCTCGAAACAGATAGCAACAGAGTGAAACAAGCAATAGAAAATGCAAACCAAGAACGTTTTTTTGCATAAATACAAATAAATTCGAGAAAGTAATATATGAATTTCAAGTACGATGTTATTGTTGTCGGTGCAGGTCATGCCGGTTGTGAGGCCGCAGCTGCCGCAGCCAATATGGGTTCGAAAACCCTATTGATAACAATGGATATGAACAAGATAGCTCAGATGAGCTGCAATCCGGCTGTTGGTGGAATCGCGAAGGGACAGATTGTAAGAGAGATAGATGCGCTTGGCGGACAAATGGGTATCGTTACCGATACAACAGCTATCCAATTCCGCATGCTCAACCGCTCTAAAGGACCTGCAATGTGGAGCCCTCGCGCACAAAGCGACAGGGCACATTTTATTCTGAAATGGAAGGAGGTACTCGACAATACCGACAACTTATATATTTGGCAAGATGCAGTAACATCGCTCCTCATCGGAGAGGAAAAAGAGGTTACCGGCGTGAAAACAGCTATGGGTGTCGAATTTTCGGCAAAATCGGTAGTTCTTACCAACGGCACATTCCTCAACGGGCTGATGCATATCGGAAAAGTACAATTGGCAGGAGGACGTGTTTCTGAACCCGCATCGTATGGATTGACGGAACAATTGAAATCATTAGGATTCACAGCCGACCGCATGAAAACCGGAACACCCGTCCGTATTGATGGTAGAAGCGTTGATTTTAGTTTGATGGAGGAGCAAGCCGGAGAAAATGATTTTCATAAGTTTTCATACCTCGATTTCAAGCCCAGAACACTAAAACAATTGAGTTGCTGGATTACATATACGAATGAAGAAGTACACAGTATTCTGAACGATGGACTTGCCGATTCGCCGATGTATAATGGACAAATCAAAAGTATAGGCCCTCGATATTGCCCAAGTATAGAGACTAAAATCGTAACTTTTGCCGATAAAAATGCGCATCAACTGTTCCTCGAACCCGAAGGCGAGAATACACAGGAATATTATCTCAACGGATTTTCATCCTCTCTCCCACTCCACACGCAAGTTGAAGCACTGATGAAAGTTCCGGCTTTTCGCAATATTCATATCTATCGTCCGGGCTATGCTATCGAATACGATTTCTTCGATCCTACGCAATTGACACATACATTAGAAACGAAATTGATAAAAAATCTATTTTTTGCCGGACAAATAAATGGAACTACGGGATATGAAGAAGCCGGAGGACAGGGTCTTATTGCCGGAATCAATGCTCACCTGAAAACCGTCGGAGACAAAGAATTTGTACTGAAACGAGACGAAGCATATATTGGCGTTCTCATCGATGATTTAGTAACTAAGGGCGTTGACGAGCCATATCGTATGTTTACATCAAGAGCCGAATATCGTATTCTATTGCGCCAAGATGATGCCGATATGCGATTGACGGAAAAAGGATGTGAGATAGGTTTAGTAAAAGAAGATCGGAAAAAACTGCTCGAAGAAAAGAAAGAACAGATCAATCGCCTCATCGAATTTACAGGAAATTACTCTTTGAAACCGGAATACATAAATGAAGGTCTGACGGCTTTGGGTACGTCTCCGCTCAAACAAGGATTGAAACTAAAAGATATTATTACCCGCCCACAGATAACAATCGAGAATATTTCGGAATTTGTGCCCGCATTCAAAGAGGAGTTAGATAAATTGCCAAACAGGCGCGAGGAAATAATCGAAGCTACGGAGATTCGAATCAAATATGATGGATACATCAAACGCGAACAATTGATTGCAGACAAAATCAGCCGCCTCGAAAATATTCGAATAAAAGGGAAATTTGATTACAGCACTATTAAAGCTCTTTCTATCGAAGCCCGCCAAAAATTGACAAACATAGACCCCGAAACTATTGCGCAAGCAAGCCGAATACCGGGAGTTTCTCCAAATGACATTTCCATTTTGCTCGTTCTTATGGGAAGATAAAGGGCGTTCCACGTGGAACAATTTGGGATTTGACGAGAAAAAGAAATTTTTTGCACCCTTATTAATCTGTTCGAAAATATTTTTTATCGCCGCTGAAGAGTTTAATTATTTGAATTAATATTTGCAATTCTGTCCTCTGTAATTTGAAAAATAGTCTACATGAAAGGGGAAATAACGGTGGATTCGACTGTCAGTGAATAAAAAGTTTTCTAAATAGAATAATGAATGAGCACGAAATAATATTGAAATTTCACTTTAGGGTATTAAATTTAATTCCCTTCACTTAAAGGTTGTAAATAATATTCATTTTGTATCTTTATAAAATAATCATAAAGTAAAATATGCGTTCCACGTGGAACAATTGACTAAAAAACATGGAAAAACAAACAAGAGAAGAGATTATTGATTTTCTGAAAAGCCGAGTTCGCAACATCCCTAATTTCCCGATAAATGGGATTCAATTCAAGGATGTAACCCCGTTGTTCAGTACAGAAGAATCTCTGAATAAGCTGAGCGACGCCCTTACCTCCACATATAAGGACAAGAAAATAACAAAAGTAGTTGGCATCGAATCGCGAGGTTTCATCATGGCCCCCATCTTAGCAATGAACCTAAATGCCGGTTTTGTGCCAATACGAAAACCCGGGAAATTGCCCGCTGATGTGCTCGAAGAATCCTACGAAAAAGAATATGGTGTCGATAAAATTCAGATTCATAAAGATGCTTTAAGTCCCAATGATATAGTTTTGCTTCACGACGATTTGCTCGCGACAGGTGGAACCATGCTTGCCGCTTATAATTTGGTGCGAAAATCAGGAGTGAAAGAAATATATATAAACTTTATCATCGAGCTGGAAGAACTTAATGGTAGAAAAATATTTCCACAGAGTGTAGATATCGAGGCTCTCATCAAATTCGAAATATAATTTTCTGCTGAAAAAACGTCATTTTTGCTGAATTTTATGTATTCTTAAATTTCAATATTTGAATCCGACTTGACAATGACTCGCGAATACCTAAAAAATATAATTTCAAATATCCCGGAAAAACCGGGGTGTTATCAGTTCTTTGATGACAAAGAAATTATTATTTATGTCGGCAAAGCAAAAAATTTGAAAAAGAGGGTCGGATCATATTTTTCAAAAAACCACGACAACCCCAAGACCCGAGTTTTGGTAAATAAAATTCGGGACATAAAATATATCATTGTCGACAACGAAGACGAAACACTACTGCTCGAAAACAATCTTATAAAAAAATATCGCCCGAGGTACAACATCATGCTGAAGGACGACAAGACCTACCCTTCTATCGTCATCCGCAACGAATACTTCCCGCGTGTAGAACAGACCCGTAGGATACAGAAAGATGGTTCGTCGTACTTTGGTCCATATTCGAATGTTAAGAGTATGAAGGCTCTGCTCGACACTATACATAAGCTCTACCCCATCAGAACATGCTACCTGAATCTGTCGCCCGAAAAGATTGAAGACGGCAAATATAAAGTCTGCCTCGAGTATCATATCAAGAGATGCCTTGCCCCTTGCATAGGGAAACAAAGTCATGAAGACTATCTGAGTAATATTGAAGATATTAAACAAATACTGAAAGGTAATACCAATATCGTCAGCAACCAGATATACGAGCGGATGATGAAATATGCAGAGGAACAGAATTTCGAAGACGCACAACGACTAAAAGATAAATATATTCTTATCGAAAACTTCCGCAACCGATCTACGGTCGTTTCGTCAGTCAACTATAATATTGATGTGTACAGCTACGAAGAAGACAACAGTTCGGCCTATATCAATTATCTGAACGTGCACAACGGAGCTGTCATACAGGCATATACATTCGAATATAAGAAGCGGATGGACGATCTGAAAGAAGAGGTGCTCGGACTCGGAATACTGGAAATGAGAGAACGCTTCGGGTCTCAGGCAAAAGAGATTGTGGTGCCGTTCTATCCCGACGAAGACCTGAATCTCGAAAATGTTGAGTTCACAATCCCTCAGCGCGGAGACAAAAAGAAACTGCTCAATCTCTCTATCCAGAATGTGAAGCAATACAAAATAGACAAGCTGAAGAAAGCAGAAAGCCTTAACCCCGAACAACGAAGTGTGCGCATACTGAAAGGAATACAGAAAGATTTAAATATAAAAGAATTACCTATACATATAGAGTGCTTCGACAACTCGAATATACAAGGCACTAATCCGGTGTCGGCATGTGTGGTATTTAAGATGGCAAAACCATCGAAAAAAGACTACCGCCATTTCAATGTGAAAACCGTAGAAGGACCTGACGATTTCTCTACCATGAAAGAGGTTATATATCGCCGCTATCACAGGCTGATGGAAGAGGAATCTCCCCTACCCCAACTCATTGTCATAGACGGTGGCAAAGGGCAGCTAAGTGCCGCATGCGAATCTCTCAAGCAACTCAATCTATATGGCAAAGTGGCAATTATTGGCATCGCCAAAAGGCTTGAAGAGATATATTATCCCGAAGATTCTATTCCTCTATATTTAGATAAAAACTCTGATACACTCCGTGTTATACAACACTTGCGAGACGAAGCACACCGTTTCGGCATCACTTTTCACCGAAATAAACGAAGTAAAGGACAGACAAAATCGGAGTTAGATGATATAAAAGGAATAGGCACAGAGAGTAAAATACTTTTGTTGAAGCACCTAAAGAGTGTGAAAAGAATCAGAGAAAGCTCGCTTCAAGAACTGGAAAACATTGTAGGCAAGCACAAAGCGAAATTAATAACACAACACTTTGAACAAAAAGCCTGATAGCTTTGTTAAAATAGTATCAGAACCCGTTATTTGGACATATTTACATTAAATAAATATGCCCGAGTGCGGGTTTCGTGTTTGCATACATTTTGTTTAACTAAAACTTTATAATTATGGGCACATTATTTGATTCAGCAAAACGCACGGTTAAGAATTGGTGGGTTTTGCTGAATCAAACTCATCGGAATATTAGCTATCGGTCTGGGCATTGCTTTCCTCACATCACCGATTAGTGGAATGGCAACGTTATCTATTCTGTTCATCGCCGGATTTCTTGCCAGTGGAACATTAGAAATCATATTCGCTATTTCGAACCGAAAAACATTAGCCGGTTGGGGATGGACATTGGTAAGTGGAATCATCGACCTGGCGTTAGGAGCACTCCTGCTCGCCGTTCCGGCAATAACACCTATTATTTTGGTCTATTTAGTTGGTTTTTGGATCATGTTCCGTTCGATATGGGCAATCGGATCCTCCGTCGAGCTTCAACGCTCCGGTGTCAGCGGATGGGGATGGTTGTTAGCTTTAGCTATCTTAGGGCTTATCACGTCTTTCATCTTCATGTTTATTCCTATTGCCGGAGGAGCAATGATTGTTGCTTTCGCTGCCATCGCTTTCATTTCATACGGAATATTCAGGATCTACTTAGCATTCAAACTCAGATCTATTAAAAATTTTATAGAAAAAGAATAAGAGAAATTATCTACTTCTTACATCTAAACTGATACAGCCCGGTTCGTAATCGAATTAGGGCTGTATTCTTATCACAAAATATGAAAAAACACCTCATAATCTTTATCTTTGTATTTCTATCAAAAAAAACAAAGAATGAGGATCGTAATACAACGTGTCGCCAAAGCATCAGTAACAATCGATAATCAGATAAAATCGCAAATCGGTAAAGGAATGCTCATCCTCTTAGGTATAGAAGACGCCGACGCGCAGGAAGATATCGAGTGGCTGAGCGGAAAAATTATCAACCTTCGTATATTCGACGACGAGCAAGGGGTTATGAACCTCCCGATAAAAGATGCTGACGGAGAAATAATCGTTGTATCGCAATTCACACTGCACGCATCTACGAAGAAGGGCAATCGTCCATCGTATATAAAAGCTGCAAAACCTGATATTTCAATCCCTCTCTACGAAGAGTTTTGCAATGCTCTTGCCTCAAAGTTGGGGAAGCCGGTACAAACAGGTGAGTTTGGGGCTGATATGCAGGTAGAACTAATTAACGATGGACCGGTAACAATTTGCATTGACTCAAAAAACAAAGAATGATGACAATAGAAGAGGCGCAGAAAACTGTTGACGACTGGATCAAGAAATACGGAGTCCGCTATTTTAGTGAACTCACAAATATGACCATCCTTACCGAAGAAGTCGGAGAGCTGGCACGCATCATGGCTCGCACTTACGGCGACCAATCATTCAAGAAATCGGACTTGGAAAAAAATCTTGCCGACGAAATGGCGGATGTACTGTGGGTGCTGATCTGCCTTGCCAATCAGACGGGAGTCGACTTAACAACGGCATTGAAACAAAATATAGAAAAGAAAACAAACAGAGATAAAGACAGACATTTGAATAACAATAAATTAGTATAAAACAATGGAAGCAAATAAGTATAAAGACGTATTGAAAGGATACAAGACAAAACTGAATGACAGCGAGATAACTGACAAAGTAAATGAGATAATCGCTAAAAAATACAAAGAGAATAACAATAGAGAGGTTCTCAAAAATATATATTCATGCATCGACCTCACCTCGTTGAACGCGACCGACACGAAAGAATCTATCTGGAAAATGACCGAAAAGGTAAATGCCCTTGAAGGAGAATATAGCGATGTGCCCAATGTTGCCGCAATCTGCGTCTACCCCAACATGGCAGAAGTAGTGAGAGAGGCGCTGACCGCCGATGTCAAGATTGCTGCCGTATCGGGTGGCTTTCCATCATCTCAGACTTTCCCCGAAGTGAAGATTGCCGAGACAGCTCTCGCCATATCATCAGGAGCCGAAGAAATAGATATCGTCATCAATTTAGGTTTGTTCTTCGAAGAAAATTATCAAGAACTTGCCGAAGAGATATCTGAGATAAAAGAAGTTTGTCGCGATGCTTCACTCAAAGTTATTCTGGAAACTGGAGCATTGAAGACTGCCGAAAATATAAAGACTGCCGCTATTCTTGCCATCTATTCGGGAGCCGATTTCATTAAAACATCCACCGGGAAAGGATATGAGGGTGTCAGCTTAGAGGCAACATACGTCATGTGTTCGGCAATAAAAGAATATGAGGCAAAGAACAAAAATACGAAGATCGGCCTCAAAGCTTCGGGAGGTATCGCCTCTATCGAGGATGCAGTAAAAATATATACCATCGCCAAAGAAGTGCTGGGAGAAGACCATATGAACAACAGCTATTTCCGTATAGGCACAAGCCGTTTGGCCGATACACTACTCGATGCAATAAAATAATACCGAGATTATTATTCCTTCTCCTGTCGAAGAATAAAGAAAATATGAACATAAAAAAGAAAATCCTCCTTAGCAGTATGATTCTGCTTTCTATATGTACAAGTCTCGTTGCTCAATCCGAGAAGAGAATCCCCAATCTGTACAAAAATGCCAATCAGGCAGAAATGACACAATGGGTAGACTCGGTATTCAACCAATTGAGCGAAGAACAGCGCATCGGGCAACTGTTCACAATCATTACCTATGGCGATATGGCACATAAGAGCGAAATACTGAGCTTAGTGAAAAATCAACATGTAGGAGGAATTATTTTCTTGAAAGGAACAACGGGAGAACAAGCCAACATTACAAATGCCGCCCAACAAGAGGCTAAAGTTCCTCTGTTGATCTCTATCGACGGCGAATGGGGGCTTGCCATGCGTCTGGCAAACACAACACAATTTCCACGAAACATGACGTTGGGAGCAATACAAAACGACTCCCTACTCTATCTCTATGGACGAGAAGTCGCCCGCCAATGTCGCGAAATGGGAATCCATATCAACTATGCTCCCGATATGGATATAAACACAAATCCCGAAAATCCGGTAATCGGAATCCGTGCTTATGGAGAAGATCCTCAACTGGTGGCACGGAAAGGAATCATGTATTCGCAAGGACTTGAATCGGGAAAAGTATTGTCAACAGCAAAGCATTTTCCGGGACATGGCGATACGTCGACCGACTCGCACCACACGTTGCCCGTAATTAATCACAATTGGGAACGTCTGAAAAAATACGAACTCGAACCATTTCGCCAGTATATAGATTCGGGCTTGTCGGGGATGATGATCGCCCACCTCAACATTCCGGCTCTCGATCCTGTCAAGCAGCCAAGTTCGTTATCCAAAGCCATTGTAACCGACTTGCTGCAAGACAGTTTAGGCTTTACCGGACTGATATTTACCGACGGACTGCCAATGAAAGGCGTTGTAGATGAAAAAGACTATTGCGTGCGTGCTCTTGCTGCCGGCAACGATATTCTCTTAGGTCCTGCCGATCCGGTGAAAGAGTTTCGGGCAGTGAAAAAAGCTGTGGAAGAAGGACGACTCACACAAGAAGAAATAGACCACAAGTGCCGAAAAGTGTTGACATATAAATATTTGCTCGATCTCAATCACTTGCAACCAATTGTTACAGACAGCCTGCTCGACAGATTGAATACTCCCTATGCTGACTGGTTGAACAGGAAACTACATGCATCGTCCATCACATTGCTGAAAAATACCGACTCTCTCCTACCCCTCAAGAATTTAGGCAAACAAAAAATTGCAGCCGTATCGGTTGGAGAAGGTGCGAATAACATGTTTCACAAAACATTGAAACTATATGCCGATGTCAAGTGCTTCAATGTGGCAGATTCCGATGCTCTATTAAAATTGAGAAAAGAACTGGAGCCATACAGTACGCTAATCATATCGATACACGGAACGAAAGAGAATGCAAATGCCGCTATTCAAAACATCTCTAAAGACAAAAAGGCGATACTGACATTCTTTACCACTCCTTATCGAATGGCTGCCTACAAAGACGCCATCGTCGCCTCTGACGCCATCGTGTTGTCTTACGAAAACACCAATCATGCACAAGAGTATGCTGCACAAGCTATCTTTGGCGGAAATGTTGTAAACGGACGAATCCCGGTAACGGTAAAAAATATCTTCAATGCAGGAGACGGATTGGAAACACCTAAGATACGACTTGGATACAATCTTCCCGAAGAAGTCGGAATCGCATCTGAAAAGTTGAACGGTATCGAACAAATAGTAAAAGAAGGCATTGACAACAAAGCCTATCCGGGTTGCCAATTGTTGATCGCAAAAGACGGAGTAGTTATCTACAACCGTTCATTCGGCTACTTCGATTATAGTAACAACGAAGCTGTAACCAATGACGCAATCTACGACTTGGCGTCGATGACAAAAGCCATCGCTACCACCCCCGCCGTAATGAAATTGTATGACGATAAGAAGATAACGCTCAGCACTCCTATCAGCACTCACGTCTCGTTATTGAAGGAGACAAACAAATCGAAAATAACGGTTCGCGAGGCCTTGTTACACGAATCGGGGTTGGTGTCCTACCTACCCTACTATATGAATGCAATCGACAAGGACAGCTATTCCGGCAACTTATTTTCCGGCAGAAAATCGGCAATCCATACGGCACAGTTTGACGAAACAACATGGGCACGAACCGATTACAGATTTAAAAATGATATTGTGTCCACCACCAGCAAACCGGATTTTCTCCCTCTTGCCGAAGGTATGTATGTGAACAAGAACTATGCAGATACAATCGTAGCCACCATTGTGCAATCGAAGCTCAGAACACGAAAGTCGTATCTGTACAGCTGCCTCAATTTTATTTTACTCAAGGAAATGATCGAAAATATTGTTGCCTCTGATATGAATAATTATCTACAACAAAACTTCTACCAGTCGTTAGGTGCATACAGAATGACATATAATCCTTTATCTAAATTTCAGAAATCAGATATCACCCCCACAGAAAAAGACGACTTTCTGCGAAAGCAAGAATTGCGCGGTTATGTGCATGACGAAGCTGCTGCTTTTTCGGGAGGAATATCGGGCAATGCCGGATTGTTTGCCAATGCCAACGATGTCGCCAAAATATGCCAGATGTATCTGAACGAAGGAACATACGGAGACGAAAGACTGCTCAGCGAAAGAACATGCCAATTATTTACTAAAACAAAAAGCAGTACATCGAGACGAGGATTAGGATTTGACCGCCCCGAACAGAAAACCGATAAAGTCAATCCGTGTAGTATCAGCACCCCGCCAAGTGTGTACGGACATACAGGATTTACGGGAACATGCTTTTGGGTTGACCCGGATAATAATATGATTTTCGTCTTTTTATCCAACAGAGTCAATCCCAAACGAACATACAAGCAATTGATGAGACTCGATATCCGCCCCCGCATACAAGAGGAAATCTATAATGCACTGAAGGCAGATTATCCGTCAAATCAAAAAAAGGATAACACCAAATAGTTTCAAGTAAAAATGAAATTACGAATATTATATTTTTCCATATCGCTATTTTTTGCATTATCGGTATGTGATGCACAAAAGAAATCGTTATCTGCCCTCGAAAGACAAATGGAGAATATGGGACTGATCAATATTGCCAATTTAGACGCAAGTATCCTCATCGATCTGAAATATGCCACCATAGACAACTTTACAGGTGGTGTACTATACGATAGCCTGCGTTATGCCTATCTGCATCCATTGGCAGCCAATAAGTTGAATAAGGCTCAGGAAATACTGAAAAGGGACAACCCTACCCTCACATTATTGGTCTACGATGCCGCCCGCCCGCTGAGGGTACAGAAAGTGATGTTTGATAAAGTGAAAGGAACAAAACATCAATCGTATGTTGCCGACCCTGCGAGAAAGGGGCTTCACAACTACGGCATTGCTGTCGACCTGACCATCAGCGATCTCAATGGAAATGCTTTAGACATGGGAACCGATTTTGACTATTTCGGCAAAGCTGCCGCCATAAGAGATGAAGAAGGACTCGTCAGAGAAGGCCTGCTAACGAGGCAACAGGTAAATAATCGGAAATTGTTGAGAAAAACGATGCTCGATGCTGGGTTTCTAAGCATATTGGGCGAATGGTGGCACTTTAATGCAATGCCCCTTTCGCAAGCGAAAAAAGAGTGTCAGTTGATTGAATGATTCTGCCATCCTATTCAACACTACAAGCATTATTTCATTAATAATCAAGCCGCACGCGTAATGTGTTTTTTACACACAGGCGGGATCAACAAATACATTCTCAATTGAAACCATTATAGACAGGGTCTATAACCCATCTGCTGTAAATCAGCAAATTAACATACGAAGTAGAAAAGGTTAAACAACATTAAATAATAGAAATATGGGTATTTACCTCTTGCATTATAAATCAAATCTATTTAGATTTGTAATGTGTTTTTCATAGTATTAGATTTAAGGTTAACAATGAAGATTGGTTGTCGTGAGACAACCTTTCCTT
>CALNCC010000067.1 GCA_937875275.1 uncultured Dysgonomonas sp.
ATTTCTTGTCTCCTTGTTCTTTCAGTAAATCGCGGATTTCGGTAAGCAGCACTTCTTCCTTACTCGGAGTGGGAGGTGCAGCAGGCACTTCCTCTTTCTTCGTATGGAGACTATTTAGCCCTTTTATAGCGAAGAATATTACAGTGGCTATAATTACAAAATCAATCATTGTTTGAATAAAGGCTCCGTAGTTGAGCGTTACAGCTGCCGCCTCAGCCGTTGCACTTTTAATTTCAAGTTTCAGGTCTGAGAAATCGACTCCATTCAGCAATACTCCTATTGGAGGCATAATAACGTCACTCACCAGCGATGAGACAATTTTACCAAATGCTCCACCGACGATAACACCGACTGCCATGTCTACGACATTACCGCGTAGCATAAATTCTTTTAATTCTTTGATCACTGCCATAATTGATATTCTATTTTTTGTTGTTTAAAATGTATAAAAATCTAACATTCTTTAATACTTTTTGTTCAATTCGATTTCAAAAAACACATTTTCATCCTTTTGTTCAAAAACAGTAATCGCCTCAATCTTATCTCCACCCAACATATCCGATAGAAATAGCGAATCGGAGGACAAAGTATACGCCGAAAAATCGGGAGATAAAATATATCCGTTCACGATTGTCAACGTATCGTTACCCCTGCTCCGATCTTGTTCAAACACAAACGGCGTTTCGCCATACTTGGTTAATGTAGACACCGATCGTCCCACCACATACCGGTCTATAAATGCTGCGTCTGCACTATCTCTCAGATACACATAGTCATCATCTCTTTCTATAACCTCCTCTATCAAGTTGTACGATCGACTCAGAACAAACAGTCCCTGATGAAATGTTACAAACAAAAACTCACCATCACGGACACTATAACCCTCTATTTTTGCATCTTTACATCTACTGCTTCGAGGAGAGTAATCAGCAAACATATCTTGTTTCAATACGCCTTTTATTATGCCACATTGTGCATAATCGGCTTTTGCTAAAAAAACGACGTCTTCGCCTCTGTATATAATTGCAGCAGGATAAAATATTTGCTCCGAAATCTTGTTCATTAATAGTGCGAATGTATCATCCTGCACGGCATAGTGCTTCTTCCAATTCTTATTGAGCAGAACGATATGGCTTGCGTCAGGGATTAGTTTACAGTAAAGATCAGATTGGTATGCCAATTTATTATAACTGAAACGACTATAAAGATGTACTCCTCCATAGATAATAGAAAAGACAATAACAGATAAAATAACTATCTTTACCAGTCGGTTAGGATACATAACTTTTGTTCTTATTTATTACAAATATATATGAAAGCTTTAATAGCTAAAGAATTAAAACTTATTTTTTGCTCCTACACAGGCATACTTTTTGCCACAATATACTGTTTAGCGGTAGGTTCTATTCTTTGGCTTTTCGAAGGTAGCTATAATATATTAGACAATGGCTATGCCACCTTAGACCCTTTTTTCAATCTCAGCGCCGCATTATTTCTCATACTGATACCTGCATTGACTATGCGCCTGTTTGCCGAAGAGAAAAAGACGCATACCTACGACATGCTCAAGACCCGCCCTATCAGTCCATCGCAAATATATTTCGGTAAGTTGTTAGCGACTTTCATTTTCATTTTTGCAGTCTTGCTATCCACAACAGTATATGTATATACAATATATCGGCTAAGCTATCCCGAAGGGGCAATCGATATGGGAGCAATTTTTGTTGCTTATATGTCGTTGCTTTTACTTTCGCTTATCATCATTTCTATTGGGCTTTTCGCCTCGTCTGTAACCAATAACCTATTTGTTGCTCTACTGTTGGGAATCATCATCGCACTATTTGCTTTCTACGGCTTCGATCTGGCAGCAGCATTATTCTCTGGCGGCAGGCTCCAAGGATTCATATCGTCTATCGGCATCAATGCACACTATCGCTCTATGCTGAAAGGCGTGGTGGATATAAATAATATCGCCGTCAGTAGCAACTACATTGTATTTTTCTATTTGCTTTTTCTTTGGCAAACGAAAAAAAACAGAAAGGCTGCGTTTTGCATTTTCCTGACAGCTATCACAATCAACATCATCATCGCACTATTGCCCAACTATCGATTCGACTTCACGGCAGACAAAAGATATTCGGTAAGTGATTATTCTAAAAATATTTTGGAAAAATTACGTAATCATTCAGATGAGATAAAAGTCAATATCTATTTGTCGGGAAAACTGAATGCCGGATTCCATAACCTGCAACAAGCAACAACAAACCTTCTTGACGAATTTAACCGATATACCGATCACAATATAAAATACAATATCGTTGCAACTGACAAACGACTTTCTGCCGACCTGATATACCAACAAATGGCAGATATGAATATGAAAGGGATATATCTGTCGGAAGTAGATAGAGATGGAAAAGTAAGCAAAAGCGTCATTTATCCTTATGCTCAAATAGTGATAAACAATGACACAACAACCGTCTCTCTGCTGAAAGATGTGCAGGGATACACCGCCGAGGAAAAACTGAATATATCTATCGAAAGCATGGAATATGAATTCATTGATGCTCTGCAATTATATACTCAAGGCAAGGAAAGAGCAATAGCCTTTATCGAAGGACATGGCGAGATAGGAGAAGGATATATGCAAGATATAGAGATTGCTCTATCGAAGTATTATTCAATAAACAGAGGTGCGATAGGTAACACGGTTGGCGAGCTCGATCAGTTTGATGTTGTCATCATCGCAGGGCCTGTTGATAAATATGCCGAGCAAGAGAAGTTTGTTCTCGACCAATATATCATGGGCGGTGGACGCACACTGTGGCTGATAGACGGAGTATATTATTCCTACGACGAACTATCAAAGAAAGGCGTGTCCCCAACCGTAAAGAATGAAACGAATCTCGACGATATGTTGTTTACTTACGGCGTACGTATCAATTCTGACATTGTGGAAGATAAACAGTGCGCATCCATCTACATGGTTGCCGACAGTGAGGCACAATCGACCATCACGGTTCCGTGTCCTTACATGCCTTTGCTGATGCCTTCATTAGACAATCCGATAACGCATAATATACGAAATGTGAAAGCAACATTCGCCAGTTCGTTAGACCTTATCTCTACGGAATCGAACACCGAA
>CALNCC010000068.1 GCA_937875275.1 uncultured Dysgonomonas sp.
AGATATATTCTCTGCTGATGGGCGCACTTTGGTGAAAACGTATCCGATGCCCGATGTTCCTACCGGAATGGTTGTTGATGGAAATAAAGTATATGTAACCACTTTCGAGAAAGAAGGGTATTTACATACACTTGATTTGCAGACCGGAAAGATAGAAGCATCGCTACCAACAGGGTCAGGTGCTATCTGCCCTATCCTATCGCCTGACAAGCAACGTATCTATGTGCTTAACCAGTTTGCAGGAACGGTTGTCGAGATAGATCTGGCAAAGAACAAAGTTCTTCGTTCCGTAAAAGTATTGAGAGAACCTAAGTCGGGAGTACTGAGCAAAGACGGGAAATATCTGTTTGTCGCCAACTTCCTACCTGCACAGCGGGCAGATGTGGATTATGTAACCTCGTGCGTTTCTGTTATAGACATGTCGTCATTCAAGAGGGTTAAAGATATACCCTTAGCAAATGGGAGCAATGCGCTGCGTGATATGTGCGTTACCCCAGATGGGAAATATGTGTATGTAACACATAATCTTGGACGGTTTACAGTACCTACATCTCAGTTGCAGCAAGGATGGATGAACACAAGTGCATTTAGTGTTATAGACGTGTCGAAACAACAATTTTTAGGATCAGTGATTGTCGATGAACCTGAAAGAGGTGCTGCCGGAGTTTGGAGTATCGATTGTGATGAACAGCAGATATATGTATCGCATTCGGGAACACACGATATAAGCATCATCGACCATCAGGCGATGATACGCAAATTCCTTACCTATCCCGACAAGAACAGATTGGATTACGACCTCACATTTTTATACGGGATACGTACAAGAATCCCTCTTGAAGGAAATGGACCTCGCAGCATGGTATTGACAAATGGCAAGCTCATCATCCCTACCTACTTTGCCGATGTTCTCAATTTTGTAGATGTAACAACACAATCGGTTGAGGCTGTGAATATAAATCCGAATAGAACGGAGACAAATATCGACAAAGGCGAAAAATATTTCAACGATGCGTCAAAGTGTTTCCAGAATTGGCAAAGCTGCAATGGCTGTCACCCCGGAGACGGACGTGTGGATGCAATGAACTGGGACTTGATGAATGACGGAATCGGCAATCCCAAAAACTGCAAGAGCATGCTGTATAGTCATGTAACGCCCAAGAATATGATATCGGGCATCCGCGATTCGGCACAGATTGCCGTACGTGCAGGATACAAATACATCCAATTTTATGATGTGGATGAAGAAAGCGCATTGTGTGTCGATGACTATCTGAAATCGTTAACACCCGTACAAAGCCCTTATCTAATAAACGGAGAGTTATCGGTGAAAGCAAAGGAAGGGGAGAAAGTATTTGAAAGGTTGAAATGTGGCGGTTGCCATAGCGGATTGTACTATACCGATATGAAGATGCATCGGATAGGATCAGATATCGAATTCGAAGCCGGGTGGGATACCCCTACATTGAAAGAAGTATGGCGCATCGCTCCTTATCTGTTTGACGGACGAGCCGCAACAATGGAAGAGGTCTATTCGGTACACAAGCATGGCATCGAAGGCAAAAAAGTGTCGAAAAAAGAAATAGAAGCATTGGCAGAATATGTCAATTCCTTGTGATAGAACAAGAATATAAATCAAAATAAAAACATACAACATGAGACGTTTATTCCATTTTGTGGCAGTAGCAATACTTGCCGGTACTGTATTTGCTTGCTCGGGAACTCAGACAGAAAAATTGAACGGAGAACAAGAAACTAATTCAAACAATGATAAAGAAATGACTTACAAGAAAAAGTACACAAATGCAGATTTTTACACAGACGGTAAATTCAACCAGAAAGTAGCTATGGAAGCATTCAAAGAGATGTTTGCTTTCTACGATTATCCGTTCACTCCTCTCTTGGAAAAAGACATGTGGGTAACAGACTTCGGCTTAGGAGACTTTGAAAACGTAGGCATGGGAGGTGTGTTTTGGGTAAATGACGCAACGCACGGATATTTTGCTCACGCAATATACTTGTTGCCAAGTCAGATGATACCTGAACATGCTCATGTGAAAACAGAATATCCTGCAAAGTTTGAGTCGTGGATGGTTACCAAAGGATGGGTATACAATTTCTCGGAAATAGGCGAGGAAACGCCTAACCCTCCGGCAATACCGGCAGGACATGGACCTATCAAAAGCAAGAATTTTGTAGTGCAAAACGTAGGAGAAGTTATACACCTCAAGAAAGAAGAGACATTTCATTTCTTGTTGGCAGGGCCCCAAGGGGCTATTGTTGACGAATGGGCTTCTTTCCACGATGGAGCGGGATTACGCTTTACCAATCCCGAAGCTTTCCTGTAAGAAAAGAATTAAGCTAAAACCATAAAACGATGAAAAAGCTTGCTTGTATTTTACTTTCATTTCTGATGTTTGCATCATTCACATCGGCACAGACAAAGGTCGCGAAGGCTGACAGCTGGATAGATGCTTATGTGAAACAGAAATCAGAATTAAGGGCAGATTTGAAAAAATCGAATATGCCTATCTATTCTCCTTGGATGAAAGGGGGACAAAAGCCCGCTGCAATAACAGCAGATATCAAAGGGCAAGAAAAGCTGGTGCTTCTCACATCCGGCGGGTCTGACGGAACAGGTTGGGATTGGGCTGTGTGGGCTAATGCCAAACTTGTCAAAGCAGACGGCAGTGTAGTGTGGTTGGACGAGATCGACCCTATTTACTCTCATTCGACAGATGCTCAGGTACGAAAAAACAAGAATCACTTTGGAGATCCTATCTCTATGGCAGGCAAGAAGTACGATCATGGCATCTTTTGTCATGCAACGGGAATTATGGTATTCGACCTGAAGAAAGAATATGTACGATTCGAAGCCGAAGTCGGTATTGATACACAATCAAAAACCGGGAGCGTTTACTTCACGGTATCGAATATATATCCGAAGCAAGAGGCAGCCAAATTGCAAAACCAATATCCTATCGAAATAGGGAAACTTTTGACAAATGCGGGCACAGGATTCGAAAATATTCTGACGAATACGACCTCTGAAAACGAGAGAAATATAGTGCTGTCGTATACTTCAAAACTTAAGAATGACAGTTATTTCAAAAATGCAGTAGCACAAATAGAAGCAGAGAAGGATGTTGATAAACAAATTCGTTCCTATCTCGAACTGTTCGAACAAGTATCTCGCGTCTATGCTGTGCAAAACGAACTCGAATGGTTGAATGTTGAGGCTGTGCGGTTGGCATTTGCCGATATGAAGAGGAATAGCAGATACAATGTAATGAAGTATCAACCGTTGATGGACGAATTGGAGCGTATAGCGAAAAAAGGCTTTGACGGTATATATCGTAACGACGCAACAGCATTGGCTGACGCCACGAAAGCAATAGCTAACAAGCGAGCCATCCTGCTCGGCAATCCGTTGCTGGATGGAGACAAAATTATTGCAACCCGATTTAATCTGGGCGCAAAAGCTCATCAGGCAATGGCTCCTAACTTGGGAACGCAGGCAAACAATTGGAGTAACCAACAATCGGCACCTCGCAGAGGGCATGATGCAGACATCGTAACTTTTACAAATCTTCGTGGTGACATAAAAACAAGTACGGTGTTCAAACCCGAAGAATCGGCATCGATAGCCGACCTGAAACTGCATTGGGATGGAGATCGCGTGATGTTTACATCCGTAATGCCCGATTCTCGATGGAATGTCTTTGAAGTGAATCTTGACGGAAAAGGTTTCAAACCATTAATAAAAACTGTTGAGCCGGAATTGGAATTTTATGACGGCACATATTTGCCCGATGGTCGTGTAATCGTGAACTCCAATATCGGATATCAGGGCGTGCCGTGTGTCAACGGAGGCGATCCGGTGGGTAACATGGTGCTGTATGACACGAAGAAGGACGACATGCGACGTCTTACATTCGATCAAGACGCAAACTGGAATCCGGTAATCATGCACAACGGAAGGGTAATGTATACCCGATGGGAATATACTGATCTTACGCACTATTTTACTCGTATGGTAATGCATATGAATCCTGATGGCACGGAGAACAAAGCTCTGTTTGGCAGTGGCGAGATGTTCCCTAACAGTACGTTCGACATGCAGCCGCTTCCGGGACATCCGTCGGCATTCATCGGGGTCATATCGGGGCATCACGGCGTTGCACGTTCGGGACGTCTTATCCTTTTCGATCCGATGAAGGCTCGTAAAGGAGTTGCTGGTATGCTTCAAGAAATACCTTTCCGCAATCGACCTATTATACCCGAAATAAAAGACGAATTAGTAAATGGTGTATGGCCTCAGTTTGTTAAGCCCTATCCGTTAGACGATAAATATTTCCTTGTTTCGGCGAAGCTCAACGAACAAGATTTGTGGGGAATATACCTTGTCGACATATACGACAATGTTACTTGTCTGATGAAGCAAGAGGGCATGGGATTCATCAGTCCTATCATCGTTCGCCAGACAATGACACCTCCGGCTATTCCCGACAGAGTAAACCTCAACGATAAAGAAGCTACCGTATTTATCCAAGATATATATGAGGGCGAAGGCTTGCGCGGCGTGCCTCGCGGAACAGTGAAGGAGTTGCGCATACATGGTTATGAATATGCTTATTTGAACACGTTGTCGGATCACTATGCACAAGGCATACAGAGTGGATGGGATATCAAACGATTGTTGGGAACAGTTCCTGTTGAGGAAGACGGTTCTGTGATATTCAAAGTGCCGGCAAACACACCGATATCTATTCAGCCGTTAGACAAAGATGGAGCGACAGTGCAATGGATGCGCAGTTGGTTTACAGGTATGCCGGGCGAAGTGGTGTCTTGTGTCGGTTGCCACGAAGATCAGAATCAGATTCCGATACCGAAACGAGTGATTGCTTCTCAGAAAGCGCCGGTAAAATTGACTGTCCCCGAAGGTGGAGTACGTTCATTCACATTCGACTTGGAGATTCAACCGATACTCGACCGCAGTTGTGTATCCTGTCATAGCGGAAACAATGGAGGAATGGACTTGCGTGGTGGCAAAAAGGACGGAAGAGGATACGGTACATCTTATCTGGCTATTCATCCTTATGTGCGCCGTCAAGGGCCGGAGGCTGATATGCCTGTACTGCAACCATATGAGTATCACGCCAACACGAGCGAGCTTGTACGTCTGTTAAAGAAGGGGCACTATGGCGTTAAATTGACCGACGAAGAATGGAAGTCTCTCTATAACTGGATCGATTATAATGCTCCCGATAAAGGTCGTTTCGATGCAACAAATCATAAAGACTTTCCATATCAAGGCTTCAACCAATTTGACCGTCGCATCGAATTGAACGACAAGTATGCCAATGGTGCAGGTGTGGATTGGAGAAAAGAGCTTTCCGACTATGCCGAATACTTGAAAGGCAAAGGCGAGGTAGTTGCTGCGAAACCAAATAGACCGGCTCCTGTGAAAGAAAAGGAATTGAACGCTAAGGGATGGCCTGTCGATGCTGATGGAATCAAACAATTGTTGACAAACGAAAAAGAAACGCAAAAAACGATTGAGATAACTCCGGGAGTGAAGTTGAATTTTGTACGCATTCCGGCAGGAGAGTTCATTATGGGAAGTTACAGAGGTCAGTCGGATACTTATCCTACATCGAAAGTGAAGATAGGGAAACCGTTTTGGATGGCGGAAATCGAAATCACGAATGCCCAATATACAGCATTGGTTCCCGATCACGATAGCCGCTATGTAGACCAGTTCTGGAAAGACCATACCCGTCCGGGATATGATGGAAATCTACCCGAACAGCCGGCGATACGTGTCAGCTATCAGGATGCAGTAGCTTTTTGTAAAAAATTGAGTGAACAAACAGGTTTTAATATAACTTTACCGACGGAAGCTCAATGGGAGTGGGCATGTCGTGCCGGCAGTGCATCTGACTTCTGGTATGGCGATATGCACACCGACTTTGCTAAATATGAAAATATGGCTGATGCCCAGTTGAGCAATATGGCGGTAAGCGGTATAGACCCGCAACCAATGTCGAAAGACGATTCGTGGTATCCATATTACAACTACCTGCCAAAGGCTGCCGATGTGGACGATGGCAATATGAATCAGGTAGATTCTAAATTGTATGCACCAAATCCGTTCGGATTGTATAGCATGCATGGGAATATTGCAGAGTGGACACGGTCAGACTATTTGCCATATCCATACAAGGAAAAATCAAAAGGCGCGTCGGAGTATAAAGTTGTACGTGGTGGGTCGTATATGGACAGACCTAAATATTCGACAGCATATACACGCAAGGCTTACTATCCTTGGCAACGAGTGTTCAACGTCGGCTTCAGAGTCATCATCGAGGAATAATATAATCGGGCAGGCAATGCTTGGCGTTGCCTGCTATTCTACTAAAACAAATATATGAGAACAACTGTACAAAAAGTAATATCTTCTTATAAGACATCCATTGTCTTACTCTTAGTATACGCATTGGCTTTGGCTATAGCCACGTTCGTTGAGAAATATCACGGAACGGAGGCGGCAAAGACGATGTTTTATTATTCGTTGTGGTTGATATTATTGCAGTTTGTTCTTGTTGTAAATTTCTTGGCGGCAGTGTTTCGGTATCAGTTGTTGAAGCAACGCCGTTGGGGATTTATATTAGTACATTTCTCGTTCATAGTCATTCTCTGCGGAGCAATGGTCTCTCACCTTACGGGCGAAGAAGGTTATCTACATGTGCGTGAAGGAGAGTCGAGCAATCAGATGATTGTCAACACATCGCGAGGAATGGAAACCCACGACTTGCCATTCTCCATCGAGTTGGAGAAATTTACGCTTACCCGCTATCCCGGGTCATCGAGCCCATCGTCTTACGAGAGCGACTTGGTGGTGCACGTAGATGGCGAGGTGCGTCGCGAGCGAGTGTTTATGAATAATGTATTAGACCTGAAAGGCTATCGTTTCTTTCAGGCATCGTACGATAAAGATGAGATGGGAACAATACTCTCAGTGAACAGAGATGTTGCCGGACGGAATGTAACCTATACAGGATATGCTCTTCTCTTAGTTGGCTTTATCCTTTGCTTTGTAGAGAAAAACGGACGCTTACGCACATTGAGCCGGCAGATGAAAAAAATCAGGGAAGCGAATAAAACCATTGTATTGTTGCTGATGTTGTTGATCGCAATTCAGCCGATGGAGGCAAAAGAACAGCCTTCTCCGTTGAGGGACGCAATAATGAAACTTGCTGTCGACCCAGCCCATGCCGAACGTTTTGGAGCTATGCCCCTACTGTCAACAAAAGGGCGCATCATGCCGATGAATACTTTCTCGTCTGAGATATTGCGAAAGATACACAAGTCGGATAAAATAGGTTCATACAATTCCGATCAGTTTATGATCAGCCTTATGGCTCTGCCCGATATGTGGATGCGTGTTCCTCTCTTAACTAATCCGAACGATGAGCTGGCTTCATATTTCAGCTTGACTAAGGGAGAGTGCGCATACATAGAAATGTTTAACGAAGCCGGGCAATACAAGCTTGAGGGAAAAGTCGCAGAAGCGTATAATAAAGAACCCGTTAATAGAACATCTCTCGACAAAGAAGTAATCAAGTTGGACGAAAAGGTAAATATTTTGCACCAACTGATCAACAGACAACTGATTAATATTTTCCCTAAGCCTAACGATCCCGATCATAATTGGTATGCGCCGGGCGATGATTTGTCGCCGTTCAGAGGGCAAGATTCTATGTTCGTCTCTCGAATCATGGATTGGTATATCGAAGAGGTGCAGGGTTCGCTGAGAAGCGGAGATTGGTCGAAGCCCAACGAAGTGTTGGACATGATAGCAACATATCAGCAAACGAAAAATACAACTCTCGATGTCGATCAAAAAAAGTTGGATCTGGAACTCCGATACAATAAGATGGAAGTTTTTCGCTATTGTAAGATCGCTTATCTCATTTTAGGTGGGTTGTTGTTGGTGCTGGCTCTCATATCGCTTTATAAGGAAAATAAATGGATAGGACGAGTGAAGTGGATCTTTGCAGCCGCCGTGCTTATTGTCTTCCACTTTCAGATGATGGGTATGAGCATGCGTTGGTATATAGGAGGATACGCCCCATGGAGCAATTCGTATGAGACGATGGTGTATGTAGCATGGGCTACCATTACGGGCGGATTGCTGTTTATGCGTCGCAGTACGATTACGTTTGCATTGGCAACCCTTTTCGCAGGAATCATACTCTTTGTCTCCGGACTCAACTGGATGGATCCACAAATCAATCCGCTTGTGCCCGTTCTCAAATCTCCGTGGCTGATGTTTCACGTAGCAGTGATTGTGGCAGCATACGGATTCTTTGGCATCAGTTTCTTGATAGGCACAACGAATATGGTGTTGATGAGCGTTACTAAAAAATCAAAACTACCCGATATCGGCAATCGCATCAGAGAGCTCAGTATTGTAAACGAAATGTCGCTGCTTGTGGGGCTGGCTCTGATGACCATCGGTACATTCCTCGGAGCCGTGTGGGCTAACGAATCGTGGGGCAGGTACTGGGGTTGGGACCCGAAAGAGACATGGGCACTGATTACGGTTATTATTTACGTCATTGTAATTCACTTGCGACTGGTAAAGAAAACCTCTAATCTGTGGATATTCAACCTCGCGTCTGTCATCGCTTTTGCCTCGGTGTTGATGACCTTTTTCGGAGTCAACTATTTCCTTAGCGGAATGCACTCGTATGGGCAAACTGACGGCGTTGGTGGAGTCTTTATATATCTGATATTTGCGGCAGTGCTTATCGCTGTCTTAGGTGTACTGTCTTACAAAGGGCATGCACTGAAACCATTTGAAAATAAATAATCTATTACCATAATATTAACCATAAAAGACACATGTATCATGAGAAAATTTAACCATGTAGGAATCATAACAACAGAAAAAAAAGAAGGAGCTGTTTACAATGAGGGGTTAAGTGTATGGCTTACCGACTACACAAAAAGCGCAAATAAAATCGAGTATCTGAAATTTGAAGAGGGGACATGTATGCCCGAACTGATTCAGAAACAAACTCACATGGCGTACGAAGTACCGTGCTTGGACGAAGCATTGAAAGATGCAAAAATATTATTCGGTCCGGCTGTGGTGGACGAGCACCTAACGATTGCTTTCGTTGAGGAAGAGGGTATCCCTGTGGAACTGATGGAAATAAAATAATAACCTTAAAATCAATAATTATGTCTACTGTAAAAACAAAGTTTATTAACAACCCGGAAAATGTAACCGCCGAATTGCTTGAAGGTTATGTGTTAGCTTATCCCGATCAGGTAAAACTTGGTGCTGAAAATATAGTTGTGCGTGCGCATGCAAAGAGTGAAGACAAAGTTGCTGTTATCACATTGGGCGGTTCGGGACACGAACCGGCATTGAGTGGATTTGTGGGCGAAGGTATGCTTGATGCTTCCGTTGTCGGGGATATTTTTGCTGCTCCGGGAGCACAACGAGTGTTTCAGGCACTCCAAATGTTTAAGCGCGATGCAGGTATTTTGCTTGTTGTACTTAACCATTCGGGCGACGTGATGAGTGCGAATATGGCTTGCCAGATGGCAGAACGTGCCGGAATAAAGGTAAAACAGATACTGACCTACGATGACATCAGTGCGGGGATTGACACTCCGAAAGAAGACCGTCGTGGATTGGCAGGTTGTGTGCCGATGATTAAGATATTGGGAGCTGCTGCCGAAGAGGGTAAATCTATTGACGAGCTTATCGAAATAGGCGAACGTCTCAATCCTAAGATTGCGACTCTTGCCGTTGCCATGAAATATTGTATCCACCCTCAGAATGGAGCAATGATTACCGACCTTCCCGAAGGAATTATGGAGATAGGTATGGGGCAACATGGCGAAGGCGGTGGCGGTCGTCAGCCTCTTGTGTCTGCCGACGAAACAGCAGCGCAGATGGTAGACCTGCTGTGCCGGCAAATGAAGCCCCAAGCAGGAGACGATATGATGTTGATAGTAAACGGGGTAGGCGCAACTACGCATATGGAATTGAGCATTGTATTCAGAAAAGCATACAAAGAATTGGAAGCCAGAGGGCTGAAGGTTGTGTCGGGACGTATTCAGGAAATATTGACCGTACAGGAACAAGCCGGATTCCAGATGATACTGGCAGGACTTGACGCAGATCATCTTGCTTATTTGAATAAAAAATCGGATGCTCCTTACTGGACTACTATCGGAAAATAAACGAACGATATGACAAATCTTACAATTGATATATTTAAGAAAATGTTGGATCGTGCTTTGGTTGATATCAAGGCACGTGAAGACGAGTTTTCGCAGCTTGATGCTCAGACGGGAGACGGAGATCACGGGACAGCAATAGTTGCGGCACTCTCGGCAACGACAAAGGTTGCGGCAAACGGAACAGAGTTTAAAGGCATGCTGAACGATATCGGTTTTGGTATCATGCTAGAAACCAGCGGCTCTACCAGCACTTTGTTGGGGGCATTCTTCTTAGGGATGAGTGATGTCGCAAATGGAACAGAACTAAGTGCCGAGGATATGAAGGCGATGTTCTCGGGCGGATTGACTAACGTGAGAAAACAAACAAAAGCTGCTGTGGGAGATAAGACGATGATGGATGCCCTGATTCCTGCTGTTGAGGCTATCGAAGGGTCGACAGCTACCGACATAAAGCAAATACTTGCAGAAGGAGCTAAAGCGGCAATTGCCGGGGCTGATGCGACAGTAGATATGGTTGCGAAGTTTGGGCGTGCCCGTAACTATGGAGAGCGTTCGAAAGGGTTTATGGATAGTGGCGCAGCCTCGTGGAGCTGTATGTTCAATTCGTTTGCCGAAGCGATATAAGTTTAATAATAATCAAGAAAAATATAGAATCGGAAAATGGCAGATTTAGATGATCTTAGAGAAGGTAATGAATTTGGTCTTGGAGTCGAAGCTACTGCACAAGGCTTTCATGTAAAGGGTGCGGCTAATTTGCCGTGGGGGATGAAAGATCGTTTATCCCGTATTTTCAATCCCAAGACAGGACGTGCGGTTATGCTTGCGTTCGATCATGGTTTTATAATGGGTCCAACCTCAGGGGTTGAGCGCATCGACCTCAACATTGTTCCACTGGTAGAATATGCCGATTGTCTGATGTGCACGCGTGGCATATTGCAATCGTCTATTCCGGCGAATGTGAATAAGCCGATCTGTTTGAGATCGGATGCGGGAACATCTATCTTAACAGAGTTGAATGACAATGTAGTGATGGATATCGAAGATGCTATCCGCATGAATGTATCGGCAATGGCTATCATGTTGGCTATCGGCGATCCGACTTTTGAGGCAAAAACGATAGCTAATTTATACAAAGCTGTGGATAGAGGTAGCCGTTACAATATTCCTATAATGGGAGTAACTGCCGTAGGGAAACAGATGGAGAGAGATGCCCGCTATTTTGGTTTAGCATCACGCATCTGTGCCGAGAATGGAGCTACTATCGTGAAAACGTACTATTGCGACGGTTTTGACAAAGTCGTTGCAGCATGTCCTGTGCCGATTGTAATAGCAGGAGGCAAGAAGTTGCCTGAAAAAGAGGCGCTCGAGCTGTGCTATAAAGCTATTAACGAAGGTGCTGCCGGAGTGGATATGGGACGCAATGTGTTCCAAAGTACATCGCCGGCTGCAATGATTCAGGCTGTACATGCCGTTGTGCATGACAATCTGACCCCCGATCAAGGTTACGAAATGTTTATGGATCTATCGGAATGAAAAGATAGGTTTTCGAATAGTTGTTGAAAAAGAAATAAGCGATCCTCTCTAATAAAGATGGATCGCTTATTGTATTTTGTTCAGTGAGAGAAGAATATCTCTTACAGATAGAATTTTATAGCATGGGCTATTTCTTCAAACTCAGGTGCTTCTAATTTTAGTTTAGGGTTAGACAACAACATGTCCGACTCTTTCACAATCGGGATAAGATGTATGTGAGCATGAGGAACTTCCATGCCGAGAACCATCACTCCGACGCGCTGACATGGGATAGCTTTTTTTATAGCCTCCGCAACCTGTTTTGCAAAAACAGTCATTTCAGCAAGCGTAGTATCGTCGATGTCGAAAATATAATCAACCTCATGTTTCGGAATTACGAGAGTATGTCCCTTTGCCATCGGATTTATATCCAAAAAGGCAAAGAACTTATCGTTCTCTGCAATCTTGTAAGAAGGAATCTCTCCGGCAACTATCCTGCTAAATATCGACGCCATCGTTTACTTATATTGAAATATCTAAAATCTCAAAGCTCATCATCCCTGATGGAACTTTGATATCGACAATGTCTCCCACCTTCTTGCCCATCAATCCTTGTGCGATAGGTGTTTTTACAGCTATCTTGCCCAACTTGAGGTCGGCCTCATTTTCGGCAACCAAGGTATAAGTCATTTTCTGATTGTTCTTTATATTTTTGATCGTTACCTTGTTCAATATCTGAACCGTATCGGTTCCGATAAGGTTTTCATTGATGACACGGGCATTCGCCAATATGTTTTTCAATTGGGAAATCTTTGCCTCCAATAAGCCTTGGGCTTCTTTGGCTGCATCATATTCTGCATTTTCCGACAAATCGCCCTTATCTCTGGCTTCTGCTATCAGCCTCGATATTGCAGGTCTGTCTACCGATTCCAGCGCGTTGATTTCTTCTTTCAACTTCTTATAGCCATCTTCGGTCATATAAGTAATTGCCATAACTCTTTTGTTTTTGTTTGTTAAAATAATATGTTTTTGTTCACTACAATGTAACAAAAGAAAAAGAATCCTTGCCTCAAATCGGCCAGAACTCCTCCTCTTTTTCCAGGTTACAATATGAGACAAATGTAGTCTCCTTTTTTTGTTTAACCAAATAAAGAAATATGTTTTATAATATTTTTGAGATTATCAGTCCCAAATCATCCCCGTCAACAAGTCTCTTTATGATATTTCCTTTAGAATCGAGAATGAACGATGTTGGCAGGTTTTGTATGTTAAACTTGTCCAACAATCCCGAGTCGGGCCCATCTTCGTCCCACACACACACCCATGGCTGATTGGTAGCTATATTCTGCCATACATGCTTGTCTACATCGAACGATACTTGATAGATTTCAATTTTGTTCTTGAACAGTTTGTAGGCATCTTTCAGCAAGATATTGCGAGCCGGAGAATAGTCTGCCTGATAAAGAGTAAAATCGAGAATCACGATTTTTCCTTTGAGAGAGGACAATTCGATATTTTCGCCGAGAGCATTAGGTAGTGAGATGTTAAAGTAATCGCTTCCGGCTTCTTGTATCCCGATGTTCTGTATGTGTTTGCCGTCCTTTTCTGCCTGCGCTCTCTCTGCTAATGCCGATAAGACAAATTCTTTGAGATTTTGGGTTCTCGGATGTTCAGATCTTCGTGTTATCCATGCATTAGCGACTGCCTGAAACATTCTGAGGTCTGACGCAGGGTCATAGATAAGATAGTCTCCAACCCTCTGAAAAAGGGCGTAGTAGGCGAAAAAACTGCCGAAATCTTCTTGGATGATCAGATTGATGTCTGTCCGATATCCATCCACAGCACCTTTCACGCTTTGCAGGTACTGAGACTCGGTGATTGTCCTTTGCATGAGTCTTTTGTTCAGATCTTTTATTTGATTCTGAACCTTATAAGCAGCCAAAGATATTATTTTTATCTTATTAGATTCTTCCGATCCGCTTATCGAATACTCGGTGGCAAATGTCGGCTTAGATGTCTTTATCTCGATTGTTTCGGTCGAATCAATAACCAAATTTATTTTTTGTCCATCGAGTTGTAGTTGGTAAAATTCTGATTGCTCGGGAGCTTCGTGCATAATTTTAAAACTTCCGTCAGAGTTCAATTTTACCGAGTCTATGATGACATTCTCGGTCAAACTTCGTTTTTCGAGATACAGATACAAAGAATCTGCGGCATTCTCTATCGTTCCTTCTATCGTAAATTGAGGCTTGAGAGATTTGTCGTTACACGAAACGGTATATAATAAAATTCCGAAAAGAGCAATGATAGCTACTTTCTTCGACAGTGTTGTTATATTCATTTTGCAGATGTATATGGTTTATTTGGTTGCAAATATATGAATTATGGGAGAATGTATGTGCTTTCTCCGGCAATTAAATTAAGATATGTTTACAAATGTGTGCTTCAAAACATTCCTTCCCACTTGGTTGTTTTATTCTCTGATAACTAAATGTAAATATACCCGATGAATTATAAAGTAGAACATAATGCTCAAGAATGCCGTTTCGAGGTGTATATCGAGGATCTGATCTCGGAGATAAACTATATAAAGAAAGGTGATGTATTAGTGGTAACACATACAGGTGTCCCTAACGAATTGGCAGGACAAGGCATTGCCGCCGCCATGACCAAGCATATGCTCGAGTATGCACGAGAGCACGGACTGAAGATCAAACCTGTGTGTCCCTATACCGAAGCTTACCTGGTGCGCCATCCCGAATATGGGGATGTGTGGGCTAAATAATTATTGAAAAGAAACTTTATTCCACGTCAGCACTTTAGGCTCCTTGTTGAGATATGGGCGGAGCGTTTCAGCATCTTCTTTCGACAGATATTTGTCTACATCATAGTATATCTTCATATCATCGTCGGAAGGAGATAGCTCTACCTTGTAAGGGTTTATGTCTAACGCGGCAATGGCATTCTTATATGCTTGAGTCTCCTCGTTTGTGTCCTTTTTCAGAAACCAATTAGGATCGAAGTGCGGTAAGAGATTTCCCGTTTCGATGGCATTCCAATCAGTTGTATAGAAACGGACATCGCTGTCGCACATTTTCTCTCCGCATACGGTTTTTACAACGCATATAATTTTCGAATCGTTGATCAGAGACAGAATCTTCACCTGTGTTGTGGCAACTTCCGATGTGCTGAAAGACACAAAATCGTCGCTTAAGGCAAGTCTTTCTATTCCGACATAAATGCTGCCGGGAACGATTGTCCCTATCGAATCCTTTTCATTGTTTACAAGCAAAGCTTTGTCGGCATCAGATATACCATAGAGAATGTCTTTGGGGATGTCCTTGAATACATCAGCTATCGTTTGCGCCGGTAAAGCAGTGATTCCAATAAACAGAACAGCGAGGAATATGATTGTTTTTTTCATTTTTATGGTCTTATTTTGCACCCAAATATAAGAAAAACATTCCTATAATTATTAATACGAGATCGAGAGCCTTCGCTTTTAAGTTTTTTTCATGGAAAAGTAATGCTCCACCTGCAAATGAGACTAATACACTGCTTCGGCGTACCATCGACACGATGGAGATCATAGCGTCCGAATCGGTAAGGGCATAAAAGTAGACAAAATCGGCAACTGTGAGAAACAGCGAGACAAGGAGAATGCTCCATCGCCATTGGAATGGAGTATTGCTTCTTCGCTTGGGGTACCACAACACCGCGAGGATGAGAGCCATCATCAGAACCTGATAGAAATTGAACCAAAACTGTACGGCTGTGGAACTGAATTGCTGCATGAGAAATTTGTCATACAATCCGCTCATTGATCCGGCAAATGCTGCTAAAAACAAGAAGACGATCCACTTATTATTGGCAAAACGGATACCTTCTTTCTTGCCCGAATAGGAAAGGAGGAAGAAGGAAACAATGGTGAGAGCGACGCCTATCCATTGATAGAGATTGAGCCTTTCGCCAAAGATGAGCATGGCTCCCACAAGGGTCATCACCGGACGTGTGGCATTTATCGGTCCCACGATAGTGAGTGGCAGATGCTTGATAGAGAAATACCCCAACATCCACGATGTGAGCACGATGACTGATTTTATGAATATATAGAGATGTGCCTCGGCTGATATCTTCGGAACGAAAAAAATTGTTTCTTCGCTCATTTCGGGTGCACAACGCGAAACTAAGAGTAAAGGCAGCAGTAACAACGTACAAAATAAAGTATTCAAGAACAGCACGGGAATAACAGCATTGCTATTTACCGATATCTTTTTGCTGATATCGTAACAACCAAGAAAAAATGCAGAAACGAAAGCTAATGCCAGCCACATGGTATCTTATTTTTAATAGTATAGAGCTAATTCTTTAAATCAAATAAGGGATCTTCCTGAAATGGAACATCCCTTATTTGTATGATTAAGAATATATTATTGAGGCAGAACGCCCATTTCTTTAAATACCTTCTCGATGCACTCAACAGCCTTGTCTACTTGTGCTTTTGTGTGCGTTGCCATCAACGAGAATCTGATCAACGTATCGCTTGGAGATACTGCCGGAGATACAACCGGATTTACGAATATACCAAGATCGAACAGTTGTTTTGTGATGATAAATGTTTTTTCGTTGTCGCGAATAAACAATGGAATGATAGGAGTAGATGTGTGTCCTATTTCGCAACCCATCGAACGGAATGCCGCAAGAGCATAGTGTGTCAAGTCCCAAAGGTTCTTGATACGCTCCGGTTCAGCTTTTAATATTTCGAGAGCGGCATCGGCTGCTGCGGTTGCGCTTGGCGTGATGCTGGCACTGAATATATAAGGACGTGAATTGTGTCTCAGATAGTCGATTGTTTCGGCACTTGCTGCAACGAATCCTCCGATAGATGCCAACGATTTGCTGAATGTTCCCATGATGAGATCCATATCTGCGGTTAGCCCATATTCGTCATGCACCCCTTTTCCGCTGTAGTTCTTACCCATAACACCCAGCCCGTGAGCCTCATCAATCATGATGTTGGCGTTATATTTTTTCGCTAAGCGAACAACGTTTGGCAGATCAACAACATCACCTTCCATGCTGAATATGCCGTCAACAACAACCAGTTTCACTTTGTCGGCTTCACATTTCTGGAGCTGTTTTTCAAGCGAATCCATATCGTTGTGGCGATATTTGAGTTTGGTGGAGAACGAAGCTCTGTTTCCTTCTATTATAGAAGCATGATCCAGTTCGTCCCAGATAATATAATCTTCACGTCCGGTCAAGCATCCCATAACACCTTGATTCACATTGAATCCGGTGGAATAAACCAATGCTTCTTCTTTGCCTACAAATTCGGCAAGCTTGTGTTCCAATTGTGTGTGAATGTCGAGTGTTCCGTTCAAGAAGCGAGAACCGGCCATGCCTGTTCCGTATTTCTTTGTTGCATTGATTGCTGCCTCTTTTACTTTCGGGTGGTTTGTCAATCCGAGGTAAGCGTTAGATCCAAACATCAACACTCTCTTACCATTGATAACAACTTCGGTATCCTGATCGCTCTGAATTTCGCGGAAATAAGGATAGATGCCGGCCTCTCTTGTTTTGCGAGCGGCATCAAATTTCAACATCTTCTCTTTTAGTAGATTCATAACCAATTAAATATCAATTTTATTATGACTGCATTTACATGCTGTGAAAAATGCAGAATGCAAAAGTAGATAAAAAAATCATATAAACGTATCTTTGGTTAAAATATTTAGGTTCAGACCGATATTTGCGATTGACTTTCGTTATATTAACACAATTATTATTCTCATTTATAAGGCTTTTTTCTTAATTTTGTCTGTCATCATCTTTGTTAAAAGGTTTAGTAACTGTTTAATTCTTTCACATCAACATGTGAGACTATTGTGTTTCTTAAGATACAAAAAAATAATGAAAAGAAGTGTTGTCTTGATATTTTTATCACTTGCAATGTTTATGTCTGTATTTGGACAAAAACAGACATTTGTTATTGTACATGGAGCTTGGGGTGGCAGTTGGTCATTTAAGCAAGTTGATTCTATATTAAGCGTGCGAGGACACGTTGTCTATCGTCCGAGCCTGACCGGGTTAGGTGAGCGGGTACACTTATCGTCTCCCGAAATTACAATTCAGACAAATGTGCTTGATGTTGTGAATACGATACTTTACGAAGACCTGCAAAATGTAGTGCTGATAGGTCATAGCTTTGGCGGGGCAGTGATTACCGGCGTAGCAGACAGCATTCCGGAACGTATCAAACGATTGATTTTCTTAGATGCTATTGTTCCAAATAATGGAGAGAGTGTGATGACCTCTCGTTCGGATGGAAAATCCGCTCCAGAACACAAATCGACGAACGGCTATGTTGTACCGGGTTGGGTTAATGAAAATGAACCTTTACCCCATGATGTACCCCAATCATTAAAGTCATTTACGTCTCCTGTCTCATGGAAGAAGAAAGATGCATTGGCTCTACCGGCAACTTATATTCACACTGTTGATAATTCGGAACGTATAGAGGACGATCATTTTTATTTCTTCGCGGAAAGAGCAAAAAAAAGGGGCTGGAAAATTGTAACTATGATAGCAGATCATAATCCACAAATGACAAAGCCGAAAGAATTATCCGATATAATAGAGGTAGAGAGTAATAAATAGGAGTAAGGATGCCGAAGTATACAGTTCTTAATATCCTGAACTATATTGAGTAATTGATTGCCAATAGATTCATTTTATTCGTTCTATAGAGGTAGGATCGGAAATGCGGAGATGGAGTCAAGTGTCTAAATTATAGGCTTCTATGAAATCGGCGATCGTCATCTCAGTGCTTTACGTTCAGATCGGATAAGGCGATTGAGAGAAACCCTTCGTGGAAATCTTTACAAAACACATCCACGATTGAATATATTTCTGTAACTTTATCGAAATAAATCATAAGGCGAACTCCTGTTATATAGCTGATAATAAATGCATTAAATGGGTAGTGTGCCCTTTGACGGCTTTATTAAAAGGAAGGACAGTATTCATGTTATAAGGATATAACTATTATGCAAAAGAAAAAGAATAAACACGGACTTTGGAAGAGGTTGCGTTTCAAATACCATATATCTGCAACGAATGAAAATACGTTAGAGGAAATATGGGGTGCCCGATTCTCTATCTTTTCGGGAATCGTTGCAGTTCTCATTTTTGCGTTTGTCCTCATCGGGCTAACTGCCACGATCATTATTGCTACTCCTATCAGATATTATCTGCCCGGGTATCTCGATGCCGAAGTGAGGGGCGAAGCCTTACGCGCTGCATTGAGGATAGATTCGTTGGAGCAGGAGATGAAATATCAGGATCTGTATATATCTAACATTAGAGACATTCTGAGTGGAAATATCTCAATTGATTCCATTGGCGATTTTTCGGATACGATACGCATTGCCGCAAACGACCCCATGTTGGGAAAGACAGATAGGGAACAGGCTTTTGTGCAGAAGTATGAAGATGAAGAGAAATACAACCTCTCGGCTTTGTCCTCTTCCTCTCCTTCGTCCGGCGAAGCGTTTATTTTCTTCAAGCCGGTAAGAGGGGCGGTTCATCGTGGGTTCGATGCAGTCAAGGGCGATTTGGGCGTAGGCATAACCATACAAAAGAAAGAAAATGTGTCGTCCATCTTCGACGGAACAGTCATTTATGACGGATACGACCTCAATAGCGAGTACGTTATACAGATACAGCACAACAACGGTTTTGTGTCTGTATATAAAAACAACACAATATTGCTTAAGAAGACCGGCGATAAAGTCAAGACTGGCGAGGCTATCAGCATTATTGACATAGACAGCGAAACAAAAAATAATTCTTTATACATGGAATTGTGGTATAGGGGTAATGCTGTTGATCCCGAAGAATTTATTACATTTAACTAAAGGAAGGAAAGAAAAAGAATATGGCACGAAAGATTGCGATATTAGGCTCCACAGGCTCTATCGGAACACAAGCGCTGGATGTTGCACGTGAACATCCCGAATCGATAGAAATATATGCCCTCACGGCAAACAACAATGTCGAATTACTTATCAGTCAGGCTCGCGAGTTTGTACCCGAAGTGGTAGTTGTAGCCAACGAAGACAAATACGAGGAACTGAAAAATGCTCTTGCCGATTTGCCGATAAAGGTATGGGCGGGAAAAGATGCCATAGAGCAAGTTGTAACCGAAGATCCGATAGAGATGGTGTTGACAGCCATGGTCGGTTATGCCGGATTGGCTCCGACAATAAGTGCTATCAAAGCCGGAAAAGCTATTGCTCTTGCCAACAAAGAAACATTGGTCGTAGCGGGCGAACTGATTACGGGGCTTGCCGTTGAGAATAAAGTTCCTATACTGCCGGTGGACTCGGAGCACTCGGCAATATTTCAATGTTTAGCAGGCGAACATTCGCCAATCGAGAAGATATTGCTGACAGCATCGGGTGGTCCGTTCCGCAACTATACCGCCGAGCAGTTGAGTGCAGCTACCAAGTGTCAGGCATTGAAACATCCCAATTGGAGTATGGGTGCAAAGGTTACTATCGATTCGGCATCATTGATGAACAAAGGATTTGAAATGATAGAGGCTGTATGGTTGTTCGATGTTGCTCCCGATCAGGTGGAGGTAGTTATTCATCCGCAGTCTATTATCCATTCGATGGTTCAGTTCGAGGACTCTTCTGTGATAGCGCAGTTAGGCTTGCCCGATATGAAACTGCCGATTCAATATGCACTTACCTATCCTAACCGTTTGAAATCGAGCTTCGACCGTCTCGATTTTTTCAAATTGGGAACAATGACTTTCGAGAAGCCGGATACCTCTCGCTTCCGCAATCTCGACTATGCTTTCGAAGCCATCCGCACCAGAGGCAATATGCCATGTATACTGAATGCCGCGAACGAAGTGGTGGTCGCTGCATTTCTGCAAGACAAGACAGGCTTTGTGGAGATGAGCGATATTATAGAAACAACGATGCAGAAAGCCAGCTTTGTGAAAACACCATCGTATGAAGATTATGTTCAGACGGATATGGAAGCGCGTCGTATTGCTGCCGAACTGATAAGGTAACAGACGTAACCGTTCGTTTGCAGAACAATAAATGTTGTAGTTATATGGGTATTGTAAAATCGGTATTGATATTCATTCTCGCCGGAATATGTGAGATCGGTGGCGGCTATCTGATATGGCAAACCATCCGTAACGACAAACCCTTGTGGTATGCCTTCTTAGGAGCAGTGATAATGATTTTGTATGGTGTTGTGGCTACATTTCAGGAAGCAAATTTTGCAAAAGTATATGCAACCTACGGCGGATTTTTCATTGTCTTGTCGCTCGTTTGGGCGTGCTATTTCGATAAATATATTCCTACCAAATATGATATAATCGGTGGTATTGTAGCACTGATAGGTGTTTGTATTATCTACTATTCGCCAAGAGGATAAGGAAGATATAGTTCAATGTTACTTGTGTAGCCTTTATAAATATTCATCATGAGAAATTTTTTATCGACATTATTGGTTTTGTGCTTTGTTGCATGCCAATCACAGAAAGTACAGCCGATTGAAGGAGCGACTGTCTATGGAGAAATAAAGGACGAAAAAGGGAAAGGCATCGAAGGTGTCGTTGTCAGCGACGGTTTCACATGCGTAGCTACCAATAAAAACGGAGTTTATCAGATGGCGCATTCGCCGGAGGCTCGTTTCGTTTATTATTCTACACCGAGCGGATATAACGTAAATGTGGAAAACGACAGCGTGGCTTATCCGATGTTTTATGCACGGTTACACAATTCTTCGTCTACACCGTTGAAGTATGACTTTACATTGAAGCAGCTGAAAGAGGAAGAGAAGCGTTTTACCTTGCTCTGCTTAGGAGATATACAGCCATCGAGCGTTAAGGATGTAGAGCGTTTTCGCGATGAGACGATGAACGATATCAAAACACTATTGCCTGCGCTGGGCAAACCTGTGTATGCAATGTCGATGGGCGATGTAACAGGCGAGAAGCCCGAACTATATCAGTCGGTAAAAAAACATATGGGATCGGCAGGCTTCCCAATGTTTACAACCATCGGCAACCACGACAAATTTTCGGAGAATAAAAGTATACGCAACGCCAATACCTTCATGGAGGCATTCGGACCTGTAAATTTCTCATACAATAGGGGCGATGTACACTTTGTCTTCATGGATGATATTCTCTTCTCGAGCGAAAAAGGCTCGGAATACAAAGGCGGTTTTACGGACGAACAAGTAACTTGGCTTAAGCAAGACTTGAGCTTTGTGTCTAAGGATAAGATGGTCATCCTGATTGTGCATATCCCGATAAGGGATGCAAAAAATATGCAGAACAGAGAAAATATTCTGAGTTTGCTGAAAGGGTTTAAGGAGGTTCATATTATGGCAGGGCATACCCACTACGGGCAGAACTTCGAGCATACTTCGCTCAATATATACGAACATATACACGGCGGTGCATGCGGAGCATTTTGGAGATCGAATATAAACGGAGACGGTACGCCTAACGGATATGCAGTATACGAGATTGATGGAGCAACGATAACAAACTGGTATTATAAACCGACCAATTATGACAAGTCTTTCCAAATGAGGCTTCATTATGGCGACACTAAATTTGGCGGAGAATATGGCTCTTTTGACTATGGTAAGTCGGCGAAAACATTAATCGCAAATATTTGGAATGCTGATAGTAAATGGGAAATTGAGGTTTATGAAGATGGCGTGAAAACCGGCGATATGCTGAAAATGAAAGTAGACAAAGATGCTTGGGCACGAGGATATCACATCGGAGTCCTCAATCGTAATGTGAATAATTATAGCCCGGCAAATCATCATTTATATGAGTATCAACTGAAGCCCGCAACGAAACGCGTAGAAGTGAAAGCGACTGATCGTTTTGGTACGGTGTATACCCAAGACCAGATAATCGCAACATTAGATTCCGCGAGCAAATATGAATAAAGAATAGTAATGTTGAAACATACTGTATATATCGGATTAGGTTCTAATCTGGGAGATAAGAAAGAGAATCTTCGGACGGCGATAGCTAAAATAGAGTCGGAGATAGGGCATGTGGTTGCATGTTCGAGTTTCTATGAAACGCAACCCGAGGGATTTGTTTCCGACAACTCATTCTTGAATGGTGTTTGCTGTGTAGAGACCAATAAAACTCCGATAGAGGTATTGGATGTAAGCCAAGAGATTGAAAAGCAATTGGGGCGAAAGAGCAAGTCGGTAAATGAACAATATGCTGATAGAATAATTGATATAGATATCTTGTTGTATGACGATTTGACGATCTCAGACCAGCGGTTGATGTTGCCGCATCCCTATCTGCATCAGCGAGGGTTTGTTATATTACCCTTTGCTCAGATAGCATCGGAGGTTGTGCACCCTACATTGGGAAAAACAATCGGTCAGTTGCGAGACGAATTTTTGTCAGGAGAATATAGCTGAGACTATTATTTATCTATTTCGGAGTGGGAGAAGAATCCCGAGATACAAGGTTCGCTTTCGTTATGATAGCGGTCGGTTGCCGTAACAGAATAGTAGAGACCAAACTCTCCGACAGGGCAAAGAAATGTCAAGCTGTCCCCATCTATGCGGGTTCTTAGTATACACGACGCATCATTTACATCCACAATGTCTTGATTAGAAAAATAAACGGTATAAGTGCGGTCGTCTCCTTCGGGGCGTTCCCAACGGATATTAAGATACCCTCTTTCGTCTTTGTATACCTCCAATTCCTGAGGGACTTCCGGCGTTGTATCTTCCAACCATGTCAACGGAGGCAGTTTAGCCGGATAGGTGTACATGTCTTCTATGACATCGCGTACGCCCTTAGTGTTATCTATAATATCTTTTGTTCGGAAATATGCTAAGCCCGATTTGCCATTCTCTCTCACATAATCCATCATCTCCTTAATCGTTCCGAGCGACCAATTATGCTCTTTGGGCTGCATCATGAACAATCCCAATCCGGGAACAATGATACGTTCGCCGCTCTGCTCTTCCCAGTCGGCAAGCGATGGTACGAATATGTCTTTTTTGTGATACATCATCGGAAACAGTAGGTCGTGTGTGCCCGACTTGATCCATTGTCCGGCATCCTGATGTACGGTTTCGTATGCCGTCCACCCTGTGTGGCGCATTACACCCGGCAATTCGCGATACTTACCCAAAGGCGAACTGCTGACCTGTACCCATTTCTTTCTCGACTTTACTGTAGTGTATATATCCGATACCAGAGTGTTGATATTTTGTCTGCGCCATTCTTTCAGCGGAGTTCCCTTGCTGTATTTTCTGTATGTATCCTGATCGGGAAATGCAGATGCCTTGTCGGAATATCGGATATAGTCGAAGTGAATGCCGTCTATGTCGTACTTGCCGACAAGCTCGTCAACCATGGAGACGATATACTGCCTTCCTGCCGGATTGCCCGGATCGATATACCATTGCACATCATCTACAAGCTTATAGTAAGACGGGTAATTTTTTGCTTTCTTTGCTTTCTGAGCGGCTGTCAGCTTTTTCGTCTCTCGCTGTGCCGGAAAAACAACAAACCAAGCATGGCACTCCAACCCTCGCTTATGACATTCTTCTATGGCAAAGGCAAGCGGATCGAAACCTCGGGCGTGCGTATAGTATGGGCTTTCGGGTTCGTATGCCGATTTATAGAAAACCGATCCTCTTGAACGTGCCTGAAACAGCACGACATTGAATTTCAAACGCTCCAATTCATCCAGTATGTCGGTTAGTTCTTTCTTCTGCGCCTCAGCACTTATTCCTTGTGTAGGCCAGTCTAAGCCCCAGCTCGATGTCAACCACACGGCTCTCACTTCTGTTGCGGGTTGCTGCGGTTCTATTGCGTCTTGTGCCATTACCATCTGCTGAGACAGCAACAGGGTAAATATATATAGTGTGATTTTAAGAAATCTCATAAAAGGAATATAGAATTTTTAAGAGCCACTGAAATTGACACCGCTAAACAGTAAGGTCGGGATTTTGTTGGAAGCATTTTTTCGGGGGTCATTACCTACCTCAACAAGGTTGTGCCAAAGCGTAAGGATATTGCCTGTTATATTCATTTCGCTCAACGGTTTTGTAGGAATACCTTTTTCGATGAAAAAGCCCTCGATACCGAAAGAGAAGTCTCCGGTTGTAGGGTTGGTGTTTCCGCCATTGAATCCGGTAACCCAGATTCCCTTATCCATCGTCGCAAGTATTTGCTCAAAGTTGCGTTTCCCTTCCTTTACCATAATTACCGATGGAGAAGATATTGTAGGCTCTACTTCCATTTTCAGGGCATTGTATGTATCTATGTAGTATGTTTTCAGCACGCCGTTCTCTATGATAGCACGCTCTTTCGTTGCCACTCCTTCGCCATCGTAAAATCTTGACCCAAAGTTCTTTTTCATGAATGGCATATCCATTACCGAAAAACAATCGGCGGTAATCTGTTCTCCTAACTTGTTGAGTAGAAACGAGCTTTTTTGTTGTAAGGCAGTGCCATATAATGCACTTATTATAGGAGCGAACAGGCGTGAAGATGCGGTGTTGTCGAGAATCATATCGTATTGTCCCGACTTTATTTTGGTTTGCCCTATCTTTCGCAAGGCTCTGTCTAACGCTTTTTGTCCGAGCCCCGATCTTGTCAGATCATCCCAATAGATAGTGCTGTCGTACCAATAATCTTCGGCACGACTGTCGTCGTCAGTTTTCAGTGAGACCTCGACCACCAAGCTGAATGCCGAGTCGGATGTCTCTCCTTCGAATCCGTTGCTGGCAATCATGTACTCGGCTCCTACACCGTCGTCGTACGATGCTGCAACAGAGATCATACGTTTGTCTTTGCCTGCTATCTCTCTTGCGGCACTTTCTACCAATGCCAATTTATCTTCGACAGACACAGACTCGAAAGATGCGTCGTAAAGATCTAAATCTTCGCCCCCTTTGGGCGAGAAATATCTTTCGCTCGGCGGTAGTTGTCTTAGCGGATCGGGAGCAAGGTATCGTGTCGATGCAACCCCTTCTTTGATGAATGAGTCTAATTCTTTCCTATTTATTCTGTTGGTGGAGAACGATCCGTATCTGCCATCAACGAATAGTTCGATGAATAGTTTATTCTCGGAACTTTGCTGCAACTTGTCTAATTGCGTGTTCCGATATTCAAAAGAGTTGTTTGTGCCGGTTACAATGGAGACTCTCGATGCTTGGCAACCTGCCTTCAACGCATATTCCATTGCCCATCGGGCGATAGCTTTATTCTGATCCGAAATCATATGATTATTTTTGGAAAGGACAAAAATACATAGAAATATAGGAAAAAGCACTGTCTTGTGCTTCACAAAGTGAAAAAAGTGATTTTCAACTTCTTATTTATACAATCGAAAGGGGAATATTGTTTTACAGTAGAATTTCAGGCAAACCCTAATTCGCTGATCATTAGCTTGTGATTGTTTATGAAATATTTTGTCAGCATATATTGCTCTGTATCTTCATAATTGGTCAGTTTTAATCCGTCTTCTGTAACGCAATAGATATCAGCACCGGGGTATGCCATCAATATGGGCGAATGTGTTGCTATGATAAATTGAGAATTTTTGTCTGATATGTTTTTCAATATTATCAATAGAGCGAGTTGATTGGCTACTGACAGGGCAGACTCGGGTTCATCTAAAATATATAGTCCATTGCCCGAAAATCGATTTTGAATCAATGACAAGAAACTTTCTCCATGAGATCGCTCATGCAGTGATCCCCCGTAATTGTGTTGAGCCCCATATTCTTCGATGGCTGTCGCCACATTATAAAAGCTTTCGGCACGGAGGAAGAAACCGTCCTTCTCACGATTGGCAGATCTGATGAGCTTTAGATCATTAAAAAGATAAGAATGTGAGTCTCGGGTATTGAAATT
>CALNCC010000069.1 GCA_937875275.1 uncultured Dysgonomonas sp.
AGTCGGGGCAAACGTATGATGTTCCGTCAAAATAAGTATTCTCCATGCTGCATGTCGGACATGCCGGTGTTTCTGCCATTATCTTCTATCTTTTTAGGTTTATAGTGCCACAAAGATACAAAAGAAGGGGCGAAAGGGCAAATTAACACACCGAAGAAGAGCATTTTGTCATTTCCTACCTCTAAGGAAAGCTGCGCAAACCTCTATGTGATCGGTGTTGATGATGTCGACCCCCATCTCAGACAAGGCACTCCATGCTACTACACCATCGGGTGATGCCCAAAATCTGATAGGCTTACCCAAAGCATGTGCCTTATCTATTTCGGCCTGCACCTTTGCTTTTTCCTCATCCTCGAAAACGTCTCTGTCTTTACCTTTCCATTGCGAATATTTGAAGAACGGCATACTCATCAGTGCTACTCGCTGCAATTGTTGTGGTGTATATTCCGTATCCGTCTTTCCGTCGAAGAATATATATTCGGGATACTTTTCGAAGTTGGCAGGAGAAGGCACATCGCCTGTAATCACAATCTTTACGGCATTCGCATTTGTGCGCGGATCGAATACTTCGGGATAGTCTTTTACCAAATTCACTACCGCACTCAATGTTGGTTCGGTCGACGTTTTCAGATCTATCAATAGCTGAAAAGTCTTATCCGATTTCAACCACGCTTTTCCTCCATTTTGTTTGAATAGATTTATTATCGGAGTTATGTACATCGCTTGCAATGTTCGCTCGGCACGCAGATCTTTTTTGTCATGCCCGACAAGAAGTACACCATCGCTATAGTACACATCTGCCTCTATGGAATATACCTCTTGAGCATATGCCTGAAAGAAAGGAACTCGTTGTTCATAATCGTTGTGCGAATGAACGAGTCGTTTTGTTTCTTGACAGTATACGTCAGACAGATACCCGTTGCAAATAAGGGCAAATAATAGTAGATATTTCATCGTCGGTATTATTTTAATTTATTTCGCCTGCGCGTAATTTAAAAGCCATACCCTTTCAGCATTCCATAGAAATAGAGTGGCTTCAATCCCCGCACTTTCAGATGCCATGCCGCCTGCTGCTCTTTCGACATATCCATCATAGTGAACGGGAACGACGGTTGCGGATTCTTATCATAGTCAAACTCGCACAACAGCACATGTCCATAATCGGTAATAATAGGACATGCCGCATAACCATTATATTTCTGCTCAGGAGTTTTTCCTTCCATTATAGAGATCAGATTCATGGCAGCCACAGGCACTTGCTTACGTATTGCTGCGGAAGTTTTGCTGGTTGGTATTCCGGCACAGTCTCCCAAGCAAACTACATTCGGATATTTTTCGTGCACCAACGTTTCCTTATTTACCATTACCCAACCTTCGCCGGCAAGCTTACCTTCTGTCCACGAAAGCCCTGACTCTTTCACAAAGTCGGGTGCTGACATAGGAGGTGTAAAGTGTAGAAAATCGAAATCTTCGACAATCGGTGTTACAACCTTTTCCTCGCCCACCGTTTCTATGGTTTCCATGTGCACACGCTTGGCGTATGTGTCGATGCCTTTTATTCTCGTATTGAGGGTTATATCTATATCGCGTTCGTCGTATATCTCCAACAAACGAGGAGTATAGTAAGGAACATCATACAGTATTTTGGCTGCTGTATAAAAGTTTAAAGTAACATTGTCTCTTGTGTTTTGCTGACGAGTATAGTCGTCCGTCAACAAGCATATTTTCTTAGGTGCTCCGCCACATTTGTGTTTCGTATATGTGTCGGTAAAGACTCCTTTACCTCCTGTTTCAGAAAACTTCTGAATAGCAGCCCATGTTTTCTGTGCACCTTCGAAATCGTAGATGGTATGAACATTTCCTTCGCCCAATGTTTCGCGGCTTATGCCTTCCGTCTTATCCCAATTGATTTGCAATCCCGGTGTCAACACTAAGAAATCGTAAAACACCTTGCCATTATTTGCCGTAGTTATCTCTTTTTGCGATGGGTCTACTGCGCTCACAGTATCTTTGATCCATTTCACGCCGCTTGGCACACAGTCCGCCTGATCTTTCCATACTTCATCGGGGCTATACACACCCGATGCGACTAATGTAAATCCGGGTTGATAGTACTGACGATCACTAGGGTCAATCAACGTAATATCCGGCTCGTCGAGCCAGCGCATCAACAGGGCTGCCATGCTCAGACCGGCACATCCGCCACCTATTATTACAATCTTGCCCTTAGCCTTACTCGAAAACTCTGTGGCTTTGTATACTCCTGCTCCCGCAATACCGCCTACCACTGTTGTGGCTGCCGCTATTTTCAAAAACTTCCTACGTGATATTTTTTTCTTTTCTGACATTCTATCAATTCTGATTCGTTCTTTTCAAATACAAATTAACAAAAAGAATGCAGTTTCTCAAAAATTTGGATAAAAAAAAGCACAAAGATATTTCCATTTCGAAACATCCTCGTGCTCTTTATTATACTGAAATCTAAGGCTGACCTTAGAATCTGATACCGTATCCTACGGTGAAATAAGCCGGGTCCTTAGCATCTTCCAAGAAAGTATATTTGAATTGGAAGTCAACATAAGCATCGCTCGCCAAATCGTACTGAAGACCACCACCAACATTAAATCCAAAATTAGTTGTACTTATACCATCTCCTCCACTCCAGTGATTATTCAACATTGCACCTCCGGCAAGTGGATACACCTTCAGGTCGTCTGCCAATCGGAACAAATAGTGCACATTGACATTAAAGTCAAGTCCGGTCGTTTTATTTTTCGGAAAAAGAAACTGTACATCCGGAGCAATTCTCACTTCATCCGTTACATTGTAACGTCCCTCTGCTCCTACCAAAAAGCGTTTAAATTCGGTCTGATAACCCAATTTACCAACAACAGATTTCTCTCCGGTTTGTGCATAACCAACCATCGACACTAATACAAGTCCGGCAATCAATAAAATTTTTCTCATAAGTTTTTTAGTTTTTTTATCAACAGTTATAACAAACAATGATGCTTTAGTGTTTAAAATTTGTGCGTAAATAAAAGTCTCTTTTAGTACACTCAAAGATAAAGCAAAATAGTACCTTTGCATATAGTTTTTAGATAAAATAACATATTATGAAGATGATAAAAGGGGTATTCTTTATCCTTTTGTTTTATTTCATCGGACAAGCCGTCAGTTATCTGATAGACGGGTTTGTTCCGGGCAGCATCATCGGCATGCTGCTTATGTTTGGATGCCTGCACTTTAAGGTTCTTGACCCCGAAAGCGTGAAAGATGTTTCGCTCGCATTCACAAAAAACATGTCGATATTTTTTATCCCTGCCGGAGCCGGCATATTGGGTGCTTACGGATTGTTAGGTCAGTTCTGGTCATCGATACTCATCGTCAGTTCGGTCAGTTTGGTCTTGGTTATTGTGGTCGTTGCACTGGTGCAGCAATATATGGAAAATCGTAAAGAGAAAAGATGAAAGCATTATTTGAATCCACCGAGTTTACTCTGCTTCTCATATTCGGAAGTTTCCTCTTCGGACAATGGGTGTTTAAGAAAACACGATTTCCACTATTCCACCCTATCATCATTTCGCTGTGCATCATCATCCCTTTTCTCAAAATAACGGGAATAGACTATAAGACGTTTGAAGAGAGCAGCCAGTTTATCACGTTCATGTTAGGTCCATCGGTTGTGGCTCTCGGATATCTGCTTTACGAACAGATGAGTTATCTGAAAGGCAATGTCGTGTCTATAATGTTATCGCTGTTTTTGGGTAGTATAGTTGGCATACTCAGCGTCATCATTCTTGCCCGCCTGACGGGTGCAGACGAGACACTTATATACAGCCTCGAACCCAAATCGGTAACTACACCCATTGCGATGAGCATCGCCGAACAGTCGGGAGGCAATGTGCCATTGACCGCCATCGTCGTCTTGTTTTGCGGAATATTAGGCAGCATCATTGGACCACCGATTTTGAAACTGATGGGCATAAAAAGCAGTGTCGCCAAAGGGTTGGCGATGGGAGCATCGGCTCACGGTGTAGGCACGGCACGCGCAATAGAGATGGGGATGATAGAGGGTGCACTGAGCGGACTTGCCATCGGCATCATGGGTGTGATGACAGCATTGCTGATACCTATCATTCATCAATTTATATAATAACAAACAATAAATAAACATGAGAAATATATACCGTTTATTTCCTATATTGCTTTTCACATTTAGCACATTCGCCTGTAATACCAACAAGGATATTGAGGATAATACGAAAGAAAAAAGTGAAGGAGAATTTGTTTTCGACAGCACGAAAATACAACTCAACATTCCTGCAATTGATTCGATGTATGTAATCTATACCGACAACGACGCCAAAGTCGCTATAAACAAAGAGGACTGGGGAAAATTTGCGAACAGCTTTGCATCGGCAAAATATGATACCGAATGGAATGACAAGGATATAATGGTAAAAATGGTAGCGCCTGACTATACATTCATCATACAATATAGTGGGAAAGACAGTGATGCAAGTGATTGGTTGTCGCTGTGGAAGGAGAATAACCGCATGAAGTATAAAGGTAAATGGTTTACAATTGCAGAAAACGAAATTAAGTCTGCATATCAAATATTAGAGAGATACAAATTCTCAGGAAAATAAAAAAAATATATGGCATCAATTCTTCAGATAGAAGGTCTTACTAAAAGTTTCGGAGATTTAGTTCTTTTCAAAAATCTATCCTTCGGTATTTCGGAAGGGCAAAGGATCGGTTTAATCGCAAAAAACGGATCGGGAAAGACAACCTTGCTCAATATCCTTGCCGGCAAAGAACCGCACGACAGCGGAGAGATATCATTCCGCCGCGACTTGCGCATAGCATACCTCGAACAAGACCCGCAATATCCCGAAAATCTATCTGTAATAGAAGCCTGTTTTCAGTCAGGCAATGAAGTTACCGAATTGATAGCCGAATACGAGAAAGTGATAGATTCGACCGACCACAGCCGGCTGAATGACATCTTGCAACGCATGGATGTATTGCAGGCATGGGATTATGAGCACCGGGCGAAACAGATACTTGCTCAACTGAAAATCACGAACTTCGATCAGAAAATATCAGAACTGTCGGGAGGACAACTCAAGCGGGTCGCTTTGGCAAATGTATTGATTACCGAGCCCGATCTGATTATATTGGATGAGCCGACCAATCACTTAGACTTAGATATGACCGAATGGCTGGAAGAGCATCTGCAACGTTCGCGCCTAAGTCTGCTGATGGTTACGCACGACCGCTACTTCCTCGACCGTGTATGTTCCGAAATCATCGAAATAGATCAACAACAGCTATTCCAATATAAAGGAAATTACTCTTACTATTTGGAAAAGAGAGACGAGCGTGTGTCGGCACAGAATGCCGAGACAGACAGAGCAAACAATCTGTTGCGTAAAGAGTTGGAATGGATGCGCCGCCAACCTCAAGCGAGGGCAACAAAAGCCAAATCGCGCATTGATGCCTTTTACGACTTAGAGAAGAAAGCCAAACAGCAACAACAAGCCGGAGACGTCAGACTGGCGATGAAAGGCTCATATATAGGAAACAAAATTTTCGAAGCGCAACATATTTATAAGTCTTTTGGCGACATAACTATATTAGAGGACTTCAATTATACATTTGCCCGTTACGAGAAGTTAGGCATTGTCGGCAACAACGGTACAGGCAAATCGACATTCATAAAAATGTTGATGGGAGAAGTTGCTCCCGACAAAGGGCAATTCGACATCGGAGAAACTGTTCGCTTCGGCTATTATAGTCAGGACGGATTAGAATTTGACGACCAGATGAAGGTTCTCGATGTGGTACAGGATATTGCCGAAGTCATCGACCTCGGCGATGGGCATAAGCTGACTGCATCGCAGTTTCTGCAACACTTCCTCTTCGAGCCGGAAAAGCAACATAGCTTCGTATACAAACTGTCGGGAGGAGAAAGAAGACGTTTATATCTGTGTACAGTTTTGATAAAGAATCCGAACTTCTTGGTGCTGGATGAGCCTACCAACGACCTCGACATTGTTACACTGAATATTCTCGAAGAATACCTTCGCCAGTTTAAGGGTTGCGTGATTGTCGTATCGCACGACCGCTACTTTATGGACAAGGTAGTAGATCATCTGCTGGCATTTCAAGGACAAGGAATGATTAAAGATTTTCCCGGCAACTACACCGAATACCGCGAATGGAAAGAGGTGCAGGATATGATAGAAAAAGAGCGACAAGATGCGGAAAAACAGAAACAAGAAAAGCCCAAGCCTGCAATAGAGAAACCGAAGGATGACAAACGGAAACTGACTTTCAAGGAAAGAAAGGAGTTGGAAGAACTGGAAGTGCTCATTCCTCAATTGGAAGATGAGAAGTCGGCCTTAGAAGCGGAACTGTCAAGCGGAACATTATCGAATGACGACCTTGTGCTGAAATCGAATCGCATAGGAGAACTCATGGAAGAGATAGACGAAAAAAGTATGCGCTGGATAGAACTTAGCGATCTGTAATAGAGGCGATTCAGTTGTCAGGATATTCGAATCCGAGCTTACTTAATCCGTTTTGCACATCGGGGTGGCTCATAAACAAATCCCACAGTAGCCCCGAACGATGATTTTCAATCATCACAGCAGTTGTTCCCTGATCTATTGCAAGATATCGGCGAGGATACCAACTGTGTGTTTGGCTAAAGGCATCATAGAAACCAAATTTCCCCCACACTTCGTTTTTCGTTTCGTACAGATATCTCATTACCGCCATCGACTCCTCGGGGGTATATACTATCGACGACAAAGATGCGGTGGGAGTGATTACTCCACAGTCGCTATTTTCATTCGGAGCATGAGCCGCATATCCGTCTACGGAATAGCTAGCCGTCAATCCCCAACAGCTTTCCCCATATCCTTTATATTCTTTCGGATTACGAATACAATATGCACGATTGGCTAATGTGTAATTTTTCATTTCCTCAAGATAATCGGTATACTGATCCCTTAGCCCGTTTGGATTTAATCCGAGAAAAGAGTAGTGTGCCCAAAACAACGGTCCGCTATCAGAACCTTGATATCTCAAATTAAGACGGACTCCTTCTGTTTCGTGCCGATCGGAAATCGCCCCCGATTCGCACCAACCTTTTTCATATACCTCTTTCGATATACTGTGAGTCGGAGAAGCTGCGGCAAGCACATACATGATCAAGCATTCGTTAAACCCTCTGACCGGAAAGTTCATTTTCCATCCATAGTCGGGACTCCAATGCCAGTACAGAACATCTTGCCCATTTCTATACCAATCCCAATCTACGTTTCTCCATATCTGATCTACGCGGGCAGACAGAGCTCGTTCTTCCTCTGTCCCATCCACGTAGTATTGATGTAAAGCTAATAAGCCTTGAATAAGGAATGCGGTCTCGACAAGATCACCACCATTGTCTTTCTGGCTAAAGGCTTTCACCCGTCCGCTTTTACCTTCCCACCAATGCGGAAAAGCTCCATGAAAGTTATCGGCTGTTTCGACGAATGAAACAATTTTATTCAACCGTTCAAATCCATCTTTTTTTGTAATATACTCCCTTTCTATGGCAGCGATGATCGCCATCACACCAAAACCGCTTCCACCCGATGTTATAATTGTATTTTCCGAAATCAGGTCTTCTTCATCTACATGATATCGTTCCCGTGCCATTCCGCTATTCACTTCGGCTCCATCCAGAAAATAATTAGACGTACGTCTCTGCACACTATCGAGCAGCGCCTCGTCAGAGATTGCGACCCGATCTGTTTCTACATGCTGTTTGTTACAGCTCGAGAAAAGGATAAGACCCGATATACACAAATATGAAACGATTTTAATCATTCGGAGCTATTACAGTAAGCTGTTAGGGTCAGTCGACTCTCGCTCTATATCTTTGAAATACTTGTATGTTCCCACCAACAGTTCGTCAGTAGCACCTTCGTCGCATACGATGGTTGCTTTGGGGTGCATCTGCAAAGCCGTAATAGTCCATTTGTGATTGACCGCACCTTCCACAACCTGAGCCAAAGCTCGTGCTTTGTTACGCCCATTAGCCATGATCAAGATTTCTTTTGCATCTAAGATCGTCCCTACACCTACGGTCAGCGATTGGGTAGGCACAAAAGAGATGTCATTATTGAAAAAACGGGCATTGGCATGTATTGTGTCAGTCGTCAGCGTCTTCACTCTGGTGCGCGATTGCAGGGATGAACATGGTTCGTTGAACGCTATGTGTCCATCTGCCCCTATTCCACCTAAGAACAGATCAATACCTCCTACCGATTTCATTTTACGTTCATATTCCTCACACTCTTTTTCGACATCGACAGCCATACCGTTCAGTATATTCACATTTTTTTCTTGAATGTCAATGTGGCTAAAGAAATTATTCCACATGAAGTAGTGATAACTTTCGGAATGCGTTTTCTCCAAACCTATATATTCGTCCATATTGAATGTTATCACATTCTTAAACGATATGCGTCCTGCCTTATAGTGATCGATCAATGCCCGATACATACCCATTGGAGACGATCCGGTGGGTAATCCCAATACAAATGGTTTCTCTTCGGTCGGCGCAGCTTCTCTCACTTTCTTCACTACATAGTTTGCCGCCCATTGCGAAAGCTGCTCATAGTCTGATTGTATTATAACTCTCATAAAATAAGTATCTTTTTTTTAAAAAGTTTTGTATTCAACAAATGCCTCTATCGCCTCATAACTTGCCAAACCTAACTGGCGATACATGTCTGCTGTCGCACGATTACGATCTTCCGATCGTTGCCAGAACAAGCGTTCGTCTGTTCCGAGAAACGGCGCACTCTCCATCTGCGACTGATGTCTCAATATCGCATTGCGTTTTGCTCTCAACTCTTCGGGCGAAATAGGCACAGCCATTTCTATATGGTCTATCTCCCACTCTTGCCATGCACCGCGATACATCCATATGCGGCAGTCGGCAAACCACTCTTCGTCTTTCAGTTCGTCGATGGCGGCAAGTGCAGCATCGAGACACACCTTGTGTGTTCCGTGCGGGTCGGCAAGGTCTCCGGCTACAAATATCTGATTTGGTTGTATTCTTTGCAGATATTCTTTTACGATCTCCACATCAGTCTCCGATATCGGATTCTTCTTGATACGCCCTGTTTCATAGAATGGCAGATCGAGAAACGATACCTTATCGGGACACAAACCGATGTATCTGTCGGCAGCAAGTGCCTCTTGTCTTCTTATGTGCGCTTTCAGGAACAAAACGTCGGGAGTATCTATATCGTCAGGACACTTGTCATGTAACAAAAAATGAAGGACTTCTTTTGCCTTGTATTCTAATGTCAGATTCTGTGGATCGTAATGTTTACGCATATCTTCGAGAAGAGACATATATCTCGTAACCTCTTCGTCTCCCACAGCTATATTGCCCGATGTCTGATACGCCACATGCACATCATGTTTCTGATCGACCAATCGCTTGAATGTACCTCCCATCGATATCACATCATCGTCGGGATGAGGACTAAAAATCACGACCTTCTTCGGATACGGTTTTGCTCTTTCGGGTCTGTTACTGTCATCAGCATTGGGTTTTCCTCCCGGCCAACCGGTTATGGTATGCTGTAAATCATTAAACACCATTATATTTACATTATACGCCGACCCATACAACGACAACAGTTCTTCAAGGCCATTGTCCTGATAATCTTTGTTTGTCAATTTCAGTATCGGCTTGTCCAATTTTTGGCACAGCCACACGATAGCTCTTCTGATCAGTTTATTGTTCCAATCACAATTGGTAACAAGCCAAGGTTTATTTACTCGGGTGAGATCGTAGGCGGCATTCAGATCGGCATATATTTCTGCGTTCTGATGATTTTGCAGGCACGATGCCGGAACCGAATCGGTCAGTGCTCCTTCTACAATATTCAGAATACCGGTCGCCTTGTCTTCTCCCCATGCGGCAAGGATTATTTCCTTTGCTCTCATTATTGTAGATATCCCTATCGTGATAGCACTCGACGGCACTTTATCTATCGACTCAAACACCTTGATGGCTTCTTCCTTCGACTGCGAGTCTAACAACACAAGGCGTGTCTGCGAACTCATGCTCGAACCCGCAATATTCAACCCTATATTTCCGGCCTTACCTAATCCTAACAACAAGAAATCAATATCTTTCAGGCGGCGTATTTCGTCTTCATATCCTTTACAATAATTGAGCACCTCGCCCTTAGACACAAGCCCATCAGGAGATAGAATATTCTGAGGCTCGATATCTATGTGGTCTGTCAGAGACTCTTTCAGTATCTTCAGATTACTGTTAGACTGTGCCTGTAAAGGATAGAACTCGTATGTATTTACAATAATAACATTACTGAAACTCAGCCCTTCTTCTTTGTGCAAACGAATCAGCTCCAAATAGATGCTCTGAGGCGTATGCCCACCCGTCAAACCCAAAACAAAGTGTTTCTTCAGGCTTTGGGATTTTCGTATCTTAACTGCTAATTTTTCGGCTATTGCAACAGCACCTTCTTCCATCGACTCAAAAATCTGAGTCGGTATTTTTTCGTATCGTGTCTGAGCCGATAGGTCGAACTCATTATCGGGGCGATAGTATCGTTTAGGAACCCTATCCAAGACTATCTGTGAACTTAAATTTAATTTCATATTTTCATATATTTGGTAATACAAAGGAATCGCTTTTATCGATGTTATAGAAATGTTTTTAGGTTTTTTAGACATTAATCTTTCTACCGCCCCTATTGCAAATATTTGGTTTGCAAAAAACACAATATCGCATTCTTATTCTTATCTCAAATTTAAGGTATAAAATCGTAAGATTAACTATCTTTGTTTCTTATTATGTCTTAAACACCCAATTTATACAACAAATGAGCTTACTTAGAAACATTCTCTTAACAATCGGATTAATGATGTCTTCAACTGTTGTTCCGCAAGAATTACCCCTTGGTCTTAACGACCTGATACCGGGAGGAAACAATTTCTATAAATACAGACCTGTCATGCCACGCCAAATGACATGGATAAACGGCAATCTGTCGATGGTCAGGGGCGACACGCTCTATGCCGTACCGCTGAATGAGAAGCAAAAGCTGGCACCAATAACAACTCTTGCCGAGATAAATGCCGGACTGGACGTTGTAGACAGCAAAAAATTACGAGGATTCAACTACGCCGTAGCTCCGTCTGCCGATTCAGACATCTTGAGCTTTTGGGTTGATGGTAATGTTGTTCTATACAGCATGACTACAAAAACGCAAATCGGTTCGTTCAGCCTGCCAAAGGAAAGTGCGAACAGAGATTATTGCGAAGCAAATCATACTTACGCATACACTAAAGAGAACAACCTCTACATGATGGAAATAAACGGCGAGGAGGTTGCCGTTACCAATGAAGAGAATAAAGGAATCGTATATGGCACATCGGTTCATCGTGATGAGTTTGGAATCAACAAAGGGATTTTCTGGTCGCCCAACGGCAACCTGCTGGCTTTCTATCGCATGGACGAAACAATGGTTACCGACTATCCGCTGGTAAATGTATCGGCACGTGTAGCCGAACTGAAAGCGATGAAATATCCGATGGCAGGGATGAAAAGCCACCACGTTACGGTTGGTGTATACAACCCCGAAACAAAGAGCACAGTCTATCTGAAAACCGGAACACCGAAAGAGAAATTTCTGACAAACATAGCTTGGAGTCCCGACGAGAAAAGCATATACATCGCTGAGATCAATCGCGGGCAAGATACTTGCATGCTAAAGCAATATGATGTGCAAACGGGTAAATATGTAGCTACACTGTTTACCGAAACGCATCAGAAATATGTGGAACCGCAAAAACCGATTTGCTTTCTGAAAAACGACCCGTCAAAATTCATTTGGGAGAGCCGCCGCGACGGGTACAATCATTTGTATCTGTACGACACTACCGGCAAATTGCTGAAACAAATAACCAATGGCAAATGGGAAGTGCTGAACGTTATAGGATTCGATGCTAAGGGCGAAGAGATATACTATACATCGAAGGAGGAAAGCCCAATCGAAAATCACACATACAAGATAAATATCAAAAACGGCAAAAAGGTTAAGCTTACAAAAGAAGAAGGCGTGCACTCGCCGATGTTGAGCGGAGACGGAAAATATCTGTGCGACACATACGCTTCGCAACACAATCCGGGTAAGATAGCTGTTACCGAAACAAAATCGAACAAAACATATATTTACCATACAGCCAAGAATCCGTTTAAGGATATTACCTTGCCGGAAGTTACGATAGGATCGTTGAAAGCCGCCGATGGAGAAACCGACCTTTATTACAGAATAGTGAAACCGTTAAACTTCGACCCGAACAAGAAATACCCTGTTGTGGTCTATGTATACGGTGGTCCTCATTCGCAAGGCATCAACAATGGCTGGATGGCAAATGCCGGAGGATGGGACATCTACATGGCAGAGAAAGGATATATCATATTCAACATGGACAATCGGGGAACAAGCAATCGAGGCATCGACTTTGAAAATGTTACACATCGCCAATTGGGTGTTACCGAAACACAAGACCAGATGGAAGGAGTCAAATATCTGAAATCGTTGCCTTACGTAGATGCCGACCGCATAGGTGTGCACGGATGGAGCTTTGGCGGATTCATGACACTGAATATGATGTTGAGACACCCTGAGACTTTCAAGGTGGGTGTTGCCGGAGGGCCTGTTACCGATTGGAAATATTATGAAGTAATGTACGGAGAACGATATATGGACTCTCCGCAAGAGAACCCCGAAGGATACAAAAACACAAGCATGGTAGACCGTGCCGGAGACCTGAAAGGACGCTTGCTGATGATACACGGAGACGAAGATCCGGTGGTACTTTTGCAACACAATCTGATGTTCCAAAAGGCAGCCATAAATGCCGGAACTCATCCCGACCTGTTCATCTATCCGGGACACGGGCACAATATGATAGGACGCGACAGAGTGCATTTGCACGAACATATTACGCGTTATTTTGATGATTTTTTGAAGTAATAATCAGACATGTATAAAATAAGTAAAGAATTTGCCTTCTCGGCATCGCACATTTTATCAGGATTACCTGCCGATCATCCTTGTAGCCGACTGCACGGGCACAACTATGTGGTCAAGGTATTTTTGAAATCAGAAACATTGAACGATGTGGGATTTGTGCGCGATTACAGAGCATTGGATGTTGTGAAAAAATATATCGACGACAACCTCGACCATCGCCATCTCAACGAACTGTTCACGTTCAATCCATCGGCAGAAAATATGGCGAAATATCTGTATGAAAAGTTCACGACCGATGTTCCCGAGCTGTATGCCGTAGAGGTATCGGAAACACCGAAAACATC
>CALNCC010000070.1 GCA_937875275.1 uncultured Dysgonomonas sp.
GATTGAAACCATCTCAGCACTAAACTCTTATGGCGCGACTACTGATTCGACCGATGCACCAACAGAAAGCAGTAGCAAATCACAAACAGACTGCGACGAGCAATCTGTGCCAAGCATCAAAGAGAATGCAACAGCGACAGACATAGCCCCATCTTACTTTATCGTAATCGGTGGTGCGACAAACAAGATTACCGCCGATAAAATGTTACAGGGATTCAGAAGCGGCGACTTTCCCGCAGCCGAGATTATAGAATCTCCTGACCGTTATAGAATTTATATGCAATCATTCGCCGACAAAAAGGAGGCTGAAAGTTTCTTAATCCAATTCAGGGCAGACAATCCTAAATACGAAACGGCGTGGTTGTTGTCAAAAAAGAGCAAAAGTTTCTAAGCTATCATCAATAAGGCATCCGTATTTTGTCTTATGAATCTGCGACACCCTCGCCCTTTTTCAAGCTAATCATTATACAAACTTCTACCTTCTATTGCTCGCATTGAGAGCTATAAAGATGTAGTGTAGTTTCTACTGTATATAGAACAAAAAATGTACCAAATGATAAACAAATGGTACATTCTATATGTTTTCGAAAATAATCGTTTTATTTTCTGATGATTGTCTGCTCTCTGTCAGGACCTAAAGACACGACTTTTATCGGCACTTGCAATTCTTCTTCAAGAAAGTCTATATATTCCTTGAATGCTTGAGGAAACTCTTCTTCTTTCTGCATTTTTGTCATATCGGTCTTCCATCCTTTAAACTCTTTATACATGGGCTTCAACGTCTCCGACAAGCTGAATGGTAGGTCTTTTACTGTTATCCCATCACAGTCATAAGCTACACAAGCCTTGATGGTGTCGAAAGTATCGAGAACATCACTCTTTGTCATGATGAGTTGAGTAACTCCATCAATCATAATCGCATAACGTAAAGCCACAAGATCTATCCATCCACAACGGCGAGGGCGTCCCGTAACAGAACCGTATTCAAATCCCAAATCACGAAGGCTGTTACCATCCTCATCGAACAGTTCGGTAGGGAAAGGTCCGCTGCCAACACGCGTGCAATATGCCTTGAAGATTCCGTACACTTCACCTATCTTCTGAGGAGCAATGCCCAGCCCGATACATGCTCCGGCGGAAATAGTGTTTGATGATGTTACGAACGGATATGATCCGAAATCGATATCCAACATCGTACCTTGAGCGCCTTCTGCCAAAATCTTTTTATCACTTTTTATCGCCGTATTTATATAGTGCTCGCTATCTATAAACTCAAATTCTTTCAATTTAGTCAAACTGTCGAACCATTCTTTCTCGACGGCAGGAAGCGCACTTGCATCATATTTGTACTGTTGCAATATTTGTAAATGACGCGCTTTTACTTCTGTATACTTCTCGTCGAAATTGTCTAACAGATCACCTACTCGCAAGCCCGATCTATTAACCTTGTCTGTATATGTCGGACCTATACCCTTCCCTGTCGTACCTATCTTTGCATCTCCTTTCTGGCTCTCGTAACAAGAGTCGAGGAAACGATGTGTAGGTAAGATGAGATGAGCTTTTTTTGAGATTAACAGGCGTTTTGTCAAAGAATGTCCCGATGCCTCAAGAGCTTCGATTTCCACCTTAAACAAAGCCGGATCTAAAACAACCCCGTTGCCTATAATATTGATGTTGTTTCCTTGAAATATGCCCGAAGGAACTGATCTTAATACATATTTCTTTCCTTCAAACTCGAGTGTGTGTCCTGCATTAGGTCCGCCTTGAAATCTGGCGACAACATTGTATTGAGGGGTTAAAACATCAACAATTTTGCCTTTGCCCTCATCTCCCCATTGGAGACCTAATAGAATGTCAACTTTCATTTCTTTTTAATATGGATGTTATTATTTGTATGGTTTTTTAATTTCTTTTCTTCGGCTTTTTTCACTCTCAGACATTTAGCGCATGTCCCGTATATATACATGCTATAATAGCTGATCTGAAAACGTTGCAGATGTCGTTGCTGCGACGGAGTAAATGATGGATTGGTATTCTTGTATTCCTTTATTTTTCCGCAACATTGACAAATGAAATGATCATGATTCTCATTGCCGTAGGCTCGCTCATACTGAGCCACATTTGCGCCAAACTGATGACGCACCACAAGATTGCAACTAAGAAGTAACTCCATGGTATTGTATAGCGTAGCACGACTGACTCTGAAATTTGACTTTTGCATAGAGCTGAACAACGATTCCATATCGAAGTGCCCTTTTATAGAATAGATCTGATCTAACACTGCATAGCGTTCGGGGGTTCTCCGGTGTTTATGCAAGGTAAGATAAGCTGTAAATTCGGCCTTGACCTGTTCTTTTAATTTATTGTTGTCCATCAGTTAAATACTAACCCAACAAAAATACATTTTTTTTAGAGAATAATCTCACTCTTGTATTAAATAAAAAAAGAGAATTCTCACGAACTCTCTTTTCTATGTAAGGAAATCAAAAAAAGAATATCAATAAAGTAACTTAAGATTGTCATTAGAGACTTCTACTTTATCAGACATATATTGTGATGCATTTGCATTTAACTTTACAATACGGTATCTATCAGCTCCTTCGTTGGTTTTCACTCTCAACACTACCGTTTTTTTATCTCCCACAAGAGATGCCACCGATGCAAGGTCGAAACATCCGATTCCGGATACTTTGTAATGCATTTTATCGTCAAATGCATTATGTCTGAACTCAACATCTATCGTGTCATTCTTTATGGTTATTTCATCTTCTGTCGAAACAAGATTTATCATATGCGCTATCGCTCCGGCGGTCTCATATTTGAAGTTCACATTCAGATAGCCGCCGCCAGTCCACATCGACACTATTTCTATCGGGTCGTTACCGATACTGTCTTCCTGCACAGGTTTTATTTTCACTATATCTTTCGTCGTGGCTTCTCTAAGCCAATTCAACCCGATGATATAATCGTCCTTTTCTCCGGTTTCTTCAGCAACAACATAATTAATCAGCATCCGCTTATTCTTAGGCATATAGTCATCCTTATATGGATTGGCAGACCACAGCGTGCGACCATCATCGGTTCGGAAAAGAAACCCCTCACTTACGACCTCTGCCGTAACTACATCTGTCCACAAAACATCAATATGCTCTCCTTCATTGTTGGTGCAAGAATTGAACACAAGTAACAATAATGCAAATGTCAATAACGGATATTGTATATACTTCATAGATGGTTTCCTCTGCGTATGACAGTCATTTATACCACCAAGATGCGAGAGGTTATAGATTAGTTGCATGAAATATTGTTAAAAAAAGCAAAAACAGAATTACCTCCTTTTCTTCACGAAAAAGTCTTTGAGTAAAGAAGCGCATTCCGCCTCCATTATTCCGCTTGTAATTTGAGTTTTAGGATGTTTGAGTGTGGGTTGGTATAGATTAAATCCTCGTTTATTATCCGATGCTCCAAATACGATACGCGGGATTTGCGACCAAAGAAGTGCTCCGGCACACATCGGGCACGGCTCTAATGTTACATACAGCGTGCAATCGATAAGGTATTTGCCACCTAAGATATTTGCCGCAGCCGTTATCGCTTGCATCTCGGCATGCGCAGTAACATCGGTCAACCGTTCGGTCATATTATGAGCACGGGCAATTATTCGTTGTTGACAAACGACGACTGCCCCTACGGGAATCTCATCCTCGTCGAAGGCTTTTCGAGCTTCGACAAGAGCCTGTCGCATAAAATGTTCGTCGTCGAGTATTGGTTGATTGTTCATCGTCTCATCTCATTTTCTCCGAAAAGGGTAGGATAGTCTTGATCGAGGCTTTTCAATATATGAGAAATAATGGTTTCCCGACACCAGCGAGAACGATTGGCGATCTTATATTTTTTGATATAAGAACACATAAGATCATATTCCTTTTCGTTTAAAGAAAAAAGGATATGCTTGTCTCTGTTACTGCAATCAGACTTTTTTTTCGACTTCATTGCTGCAAAAATAATGAATATACCTTTACAAACGACACGCAGACCACTAAAAGTTACTCAACATCAGGCATCATATTCAAAATCTATCTGCAATTGTATGGCATCGATCCATTCGATGCTATCATTGTTTTTCACACTGAGACCTATCAATCGTATTTTAGGACTAATGTCTACCGTTTGCAGCAATTCTTTTCCGGCACAGAACAATGTATCGGCACTGTCTATCGGATGCAAAAAGGTTCTGCTGCGCGATATATTCTTAAAATCGGCATACTTGAGTTTCAGAGTAACGGTACGTCCCTTGAAATTTTTCTTGCGAATGCGATCTATAACCTCTTCGGCAACAGGCTTCAATTCTTTCAACAAATCAGTGATGGAGTCTAAATCGTACTCGAATGTTGTTTCTGCTCCTATCGACTTCCTGATGCGATGTGCTTCGACCGGACGATCATCTATCGCTCTGGCATTGAGATAATATTGCTGCCCGACTTTCCCGAAAATTGCTGTCAATTGCTCAAGACTGTATTGTTTGAGATCGAATCCCGTCTTTATGCCCAATCGCTGCATGTGCTTAGCGGTAACTCTTCCTACACCGAAAAAACGAGTAATATCGAGTTGCTCGACAAAGCGTTCCGCATCTTTGGGGCGAATAAGAAACAGTCCATTCGGTTTGTCGCAGTCGGAGGCTATTTTAGCTAAAAACTTATTGAGTGAGACTCCGGCTGATGCAATAAGCCCCGTCTCCTCTTGTATGCGAATTTTAATTTCCTGAGCAATGCGGGTTGCCGATTCTATCCCTTTGAAGTTCTCCGACACGTCGAGGAATGCTTCATCCAAAGATAGAGGCTCCACCAGATCGGTATATTCGTGAAAGATATCCATGATCTGTCGTGAAACAGATTGATAGACTTCAAATCGAGTGGGCACAAAAATTAAATGCGGACATTTACGCAAAGCCACCTTCGACGACATAGCCGAGCGAACACCATAACGCCGAGCCTCATAGCTCGCCGCCGCAACTACACCCCTCGGTCCCGAATAACCTACGGCTACGGGTTTACCTCGATATGCTTCATTGTCGCGTTGCTCAATCGAAGCAAAAAAAGCGTCCATGTCAATATGAATAATCTTCCTCATTGAGAAGACAAAGTTAAACGAAAATTCAAGGGAGAGGATTGCCACGATATAAACAAAAAAAAGTGCAGCATTTATTTTGCCGCACTTTCGTCTTGTATATCTGTTTTTATTCTTTATTCAAACATTTTTCTGAAATGATTGAATATTCTGTCTTTGATAGACTTGTCCGGCTGAAAGTTCGGAGAGTTCTCCAAACCTTGAAGAATATTCTTTTCACTGTCGCTCAGTTTTTCCGGAACATAGACACTTATATTTATAAGCAAGTCTCCTGTACCATATCTGTTGATGCTCGGCAGACCCTTATTCCTCAATCGCAATACTGTTCCCGGTTGAGTACCCGGCTCGATAGTTATTTTGGCTTTTCCGTCAATAGTCGGCACCTCTATCTTCCCTCCTAAGGCAGCCGTAGAAACGCTCAACAAAAGATTATACACAACATCGTTGTCGTCTCTCAGTAGCTCTGCATGAGCTTCTTCCTCCACCACGATCAGCAAATCTCCATTGACACCGCCGTGCCGGGCAGCGTTTCCTTTTCCACTCATCGACAGCTGCATGCCTTCAGCAACTCCCGCAGGAATATTGATAGTTATAACTTCTTCTTCTCTGACAATTCCCTCTCCGGCACAATGTGCACATTTCTTCTTGATTATCCGACCTTCGCCACCGCACGACTGGCAAGTAGTCTGCGATTGCATCTGTCCAAGAATAGTATTCACTATACGAGTTGTCGCCCCCGATCCGTTACAAGTAGTACATGTTTCGTATGCCGTGCCGCCATCTGCACCCGTTCCGTTACAATGAGAACAGGCAACATATTTCTTCACTTTGATCTTTTTCTCTACACCATTAGCGACATCCTTCAAGGTTAGTTTGACTTTCACACGAAGGTCTGAACCTCTGTTAACCCGCTTACCGCCTCGTTGTCCGCCAAAGCCGCTGAAACCACCAAAGCCGCCGCCGAATATATCTCCAAATTGAGAGAAAATATCATCCATAGAGAATCCTCCACCTGAATGTCCGCCAAAGCCACCGGGAGCTTCATGTCCGTATCGGTCATATTTGGCTTTCTTTTGCTCATCGCTGAGGATCTCGTAAGCTTCTGCCGCTTCTTTAAATTTCTCTTCGGCTTCCTTGTCCCCCGGATTCTTGTCAGGATGAAATTGTATCGCTTTTTTTCTGTAAGCTTTCTTTATCTCTTCGGGAGTCGCTGTGCGGGCAACACCCAACACTTCGTAGTAATCTCTTTTATTCGATGCCATTGGTTTGTTTCCTTATTATTTTGCGACGATTACTTTCGGATAACGGATAACCTTATCTCCTAAGGTATATCCTTTCTGTATGCAATCGACAACTTTATCTTTGTCTTCTTCGCTCTGAGCCGGAATGGTCGTGATAGCCTCATGTTTGTCCAGGTCGAACACTTCGCCTATGGTGTCTATTTCCTTTACTCCCGATTTGGTTAGAAATGAGACAAACTTACTGTATATGAGATCAACACCTTCTTTGATTGCCTCAACATCTTCTGCCGAGCCTATATTCTCCAAAGCTCTGTCAAAATCGTCGACCAACGAAACTACGTCGATAAATACTTTTTCATTGGCTGTTTTCAGCAAATCGGCTTTCTCCTTGAGGGTACGCTTGCGATAATTGTCAAATTCAGCATTCAATCGCAAGTATGAATCTTGCATGTCCTTGAATTTTTGTTCCAATTCAGCCACATTGTCATCTGCCGATGCCGATTCTTCTGTCTCTGGCTGAATATCTGTCATTTCTTCTTGCACTATTTCTTCTTCGTTGACTTTCTTTTCTTCTTTACTCATGATATATTATCTGTTTTGTTTTCTAATCTTTAGCATATAGCAACCGTGATACAGAATAGAGATACGCCTCAACACTGTACACGACACTTTGTGTTATTGCAAAATGCTTGCCAAATTTCAAGGGCATTACATTTTGATATAGAAATCCTTTACCAACGACACAAATTCATCGGTGTATACATGTCTTTCTTCTTCGATAGTCAAGCTGCATTCCTCCGTCGTAGCCTGTTCTTTTGTCAATTCCACAAGTATTCTTTTCGGGTCGCTATGCGGAGTCGGATGCACAGTCGTCAGATTTGCGATGTGTAATTTGTTTTCATTGGCAAATTGACAAATCTGTTCTTTATACCCAATGGGATAGACAAAGCATATCCGCCCATTATCCTCGAGCATGGTGGCTGATAGCCGAATCATTTCATCTAATGGCAAAACATCGGAATGCCGCGCAACTGAACGTCGTGCATCGGGAGACTTCAACGAATCGCCGAAGAATGGAGGATTGGACACGATCAAGTCGTATTTCTTCCAACACGATTCGGCATATGCACTCAAGTCGGAGTGAATAACCGTAATTCGATCAGAAAAAGGAGATGAATCTACATTCTTCCTTGCCTGCCTCACTGCATCTTGGTCAATGTCTATCGCATCTATGCTAATATTCGGTGATCGTTGGCAAAGCATAAGCGCAATAAGCCCCGACCCGGTACCGATATCAAGTGCCGACCGACATTCGGCAACATCTGCCCAAGCACCTGTCAAGACTCCATCTGTGCCAACCTTCATCGCACACAAATCGTGGTATACAACAAACTTTTTAAATCGAAAAAAAGGATTTGCCATATTTGCGGCATAAATTTTGTATTGAATGTGCAAAGATAGTCATATCAGATGTAAAATGACTATTTTTGTAGCTTTACAGAAGCTTTGGTAATATTTAGTTGAATAAAAAACAAAACAAATATATGTTTGACAAAAGTAAATTCCTCGAAATCGAAGAAGGAGACAATCAGATTATATCTATTGTAGCAGAAGACTTTAGCGATGGGGATTGCCATATAGATGCGGACGATCTGAAGGACACAATACCTATCCTTCCTCTCCGCAACACAGTTGTTTTTCCGGGCACAAGCCTCCCTGTGGCTGTAGCCAGAGGCAAATCGTTGAAACTGCTGAACAAAATAAATCGTCAGAACAAAAAGTTCATCGGACTCCTCTGCCAAAAAGATGCGTCGGTAGAAGATCCCGAGCAGAGCGATCTGTATCAGACAGGCGTCATAGGAGAGGTGCTGAGGATAATAAAACTGCCGGAAAGCGAAACAACGACAATCATCGTACAAGGCAAAAAACGATTCAGACTGAAAGAACTGGATCAGACAACTCCGTTTTTGGTAGGCACATACGATCTGGCAGAAGGCATACCCGTAGCCAAAGATGATGATGAATATCGTGTTCTTGTAGATTCGATACGAGAACTGATGCTGCAAATGTTGCGGATGTATGGCGAACCACCAAAAGATTTTGTTGATCGGCTGAAGTCTAAATCGGCAATACCATTGCTGATAAATTACTGCTGCACAAACCTCCCTGTACCTGCTGCCGAGAAACAGAGCTTGTTAGAGATAGAGGATGAGAAAGAACGCGCATATAAGTTGTTGATGATCTTGAACAGGGAAAATCAGATGTTGGAAATGAAACTCAACATCCAGATGAGAACCCGAGAGGAAATGAATCAGCAACAGAAAGAATATTTCCTGCAACAGCAGATAAGAACGATACAAGACGAATTGGGCGGAAACCCTCAACAAAATGATATAGATGAACTGAGAGTACGCGCCGAGAAAAAGAAGTGGAGCGAAGAGGTTGCCGACGTATTTGAAAAAGAAATCACAAAGCTTGAACGATTGAACCCTCAAGCCCCAGATTATTCGATACAGTTTACGTACCTGCAAACGATGCTGGATCTGCCTTGGAACGAATACACGAAAGACAATTTCAATCTGAAACATGCTGAACGGGTGCTGGATAACGATCACTACGGACTGGAAAAAGTGAAGGAACGTATCATCGAACATCTTGCCGTATTGAAACTGAAAGGGGATATGAAATCGCCTATCATTTGCCTATATGGTCCTCCGGGAGTAGGAAAAACATCTTTGGGGAAATCTATAGCAAAGGCATTGAATCGTAAATATGTGAGAGTATCGCTCGGAGGACTACATGACGAAGCCGAAGTGAGAGGACACAGACGCACATACATAGGGGCTATGCCGGGACGTATAATTCAAAATATACAGAAAGCCGGTTCTTCAAATCCGGTCTTTGTGCTGGATGAAATAGACAAAATAGGTAATGACCACAAGGGCGATCCTTCATCAGCCTTGCTTGAGGTGCTCGATCCCGAACAGAACGGAACGTTTCACGACAACTATCTGAATGTGGACTATGACTTGTCGAAGGTTATGTTTATAGCTACGGCAAATAATATAGGTGCGATTTCTCAACCTCTGCTCGACCGCATGGAATTGATAGACGTCAGCGGTTACATTATAGAAGAAAAAATAGAGATTGCTCACCGACACTTAGTACCGAAGCAGTTGGAGGCTCATGGCCTGGACAAGAATACCATCAAGATCCCCAAAAAGACATTGGAGAAAATTGTCGAAAGCTATACTCGCGAATCGGGGGTACGTGAATTGGATAAAAAGATTGCGAAACTAATGCGCAAGGTAGCTCTGAAAGTTGCATCGGAGGGAGAATATAACAAAACAATCTCCGTTGACAATCTGCAAGAATACCTTGGAACGGTGGAATATACGCGAGATGCCTATCAAGGCAACGAATATGCAGGAGTGGTTACCGGTCTTGCATGGACATCGGTAGGTGGC
>CALNCC010000071.1 GCA_937875275.1 uncultured Dysgonomonas sp.
CACGGCATTAGATGCCGCACAAGCAAAACTTGACCTATGGAACAAAAACTACACAAAAAAAGGAGAAATAGCAGCGGAGAAGGCTCGCCGAGCAGCCGAGCAGCTTGCCGCCAAACAAAAGAAGGCGGACGAAGACCTTGCAAAAAAAATCAGCGACTACCAAAAACGAATAGATGCTTCACGCATAGCAGCTATGCAGGAGAGTGCCGCCAAGGAGCGCGCGGGCATACAGGCGGAATACGAGGAGACGAAACGCCTGATAGCACAGGAACTGTATGATATTGCCGAGCTGGAAAACATAACGGGCAAGCCCGCCACCGCACAGCGAACGAAGCTTATCGAACTGGACGCTTCCGTTTCTGCCGAATATGAAGCCAAATTGCGGGAGGTAGCCGACAAGTCGAAGAAAATACTGTCGGAGATTATGGGCGAAGTAAGCGCGCGCTTTGAATCGGAACTGAACAACAATATCCGGAGCATAAATAAATACTACGACGATCTGATCCTCGAGGCGCAGAAGGCAGATGCGAAGCAGGAAGATATAGACTTGCTTGGCGACACGCGCACCAAGGAGGTCGAGCAGGCACGCATAACTGCAAAAATTCAGTCGCTCGAGTTCGACATGCCGGTCGCAGCCCGCAGGATGGCAATATCAGGTAAATACTACCTGTTCGAAAGTGATAAGGTAAAACAATCTGTACAGCAACAAAAGAAAGCCCTCGAGGAACGTTTGGCGCTGATGAAGAAACAGTATGCTGCCTCGCAGTCGGACGAACTGGCAAAGGATATCCGTCTTGCCACAGTTGAGATAGAAGAGATGAACAGAGCCCTGCGCAACCTCGATGTGGAGAAAATGCAGGAGCTTGCCGGCTATGTGAATCAGATATCGGGAGGGCTGCAAGGTATATTCGCCAACGACGCATCGACAAGCAAGGTGTTCGAGTGGACGGCAGGGCTTGCCTCCTCGGCAGGCAAGATGCTGTCGGGCGACCCTAAGGAAATGATAGAGGGCATCATGCAGGCGATATCTACAATAGCTGATGTGTTCTCGACAGGCAGCAAGGTGCGCAAGGAGATACGCGAGTTCTACCGCGAACTCGAGGTTATAGCTACGCAGTTTGCCGTGTCGGTAATCAACTCGATCAAAGATGCCGCCGCCGGCACAGACAGCATATTCGATACGGACATGACCAACCGCCTGAACAAAGGTATGGAGGGTTATAACGCCGCAATAGAGAAACAGCGGGAGTTGACCGACCGGCTCGGTGATACTACTGTCGCCGTAGATAAGAAAAAACGCAAATTCCTCGGCATAACAACCGGATCGAAAACGGTATGGGAAAGTGTGCTGACCGGTTATAAAAAGATATTGGATACTGACGAGGAGCTGATCGACGCCGGCGGCAACCTGAACCGTGAAATGGCGGAGGCACTCCTCAATAGTGGTAAGCTATCGAAAGAGGCGGAAGACCTGATACGCAATATACTATCGGCATCGGATGCGGCGACCGAAGCCATGCAACAGGTAGAAGATACGCTGTCGGGCATAGTGGGTAATATAGGCGACAGCCTGCGCGATGCCTTGGTAGAAGCATTCAAGAGCGGAGATATAACGGCTGCCGCCGATTCGTTCGGTAAATCTATGACATCGATACTTGAGGGCTATATCTCCAAGCTCATGTTTACCTCCGTCTTCGGCGAGATGCTGTCGGATCTGGAGACACGAATGAAGGAGTCGTACGGCGAAGGTGGGGATGGTGATATAAGCGACGACATCGTATGGTTTGCTCAGAACTACCAAGATGGGGTCGATAAATATGTTTCCGGGATGGAGAAATGGAAGGAGCAGTTAGCGGCGAAGGGTATAGACGTCTTCTCGGATGGAAACCGCGAGGGTGCATCGGCGGGAATAGAACGAATAACGCAGGAGTCGGCAAACGAACTGAACGGCAACTTCTACGCCCTGCTGCAACAGGTAGGCGACATACGCAACATGAAGAAAGAGGCGGCTGTGATGCACAAGGCATTGCAGGAGCAGATAGATCGCATAGCCGAGAACTCGGACTTTCTGCAATATCTGCCCGACATAAAAAACGGTATAGACAAACTGAATAAAGGGGTAAAAGTGAAGGTATGACACAGGACAGTTGCATCATAGACGGCAAAGATATCTCCACGCTCGGCATGTTTATCCTGCGGGGCGGGGACTATGACTTTCTCTCCTTTCCGGAACGCAAAGAACCGGCGTCGGTCAACTGGTGGGAGCGCAGCGGTATCGACGCCGATCTGTCGGATGTGTATTTTAAAGAAAAGAAAGTCGTTGTCAGGTTCTATGTTGCTGCATCCGATGCCGACGAATATCTCTATCGCCTCGATGCGTTTAACGATCTGATCAGTCGTCCGGGAGAAAGGACGCTATACAGCCGTGAGTTTGGGCGAACGTTCCGCCTTCGATATATAGGTTCTCCGGCACTGATTCATAAAGGCGGGCTGTATAAGCCGGCGAAGAAACGGGGCGAGATAGGTGTCGAGTTCTCGATGGACGATCCCTTGCAGATAATAGACGACAGAACGATATTGATACCTACGGGGATGCGTACAAGTGCCTCGCGTGTGTCGCTGAATGGTGTCGACTTGTCGCAGTTCGGCATCATCGTGAACGAATGCTACAATACGGCACTGAAATTACCCGGCGCCAAACAACCGCTGACAAGGGTGTTTGACCGCCGTACAGGGTTGATAGCTTATGCACCGGGCATCCGCAGTTTTGAAACCAAGCAGATAGTAGTTGAATGTACGATGGTTGCCCCTTCTCGCGAGGAGTTCTATCACAACTATCAGGCATTGTTCAATAATATAGCCCTGCCGGGAGGGCTGATGTTAGAGACATACAACGGGAGCGAAAAATGCTACTACGCGGCAATGCAGGGCTTTAAAAAATTGCGCCCGTTTTCTGTGCGCGCGATGGTTTCGTTCAGCCTTGTGTTTATAGTCGTAGATACGGCATTGCCGGACTATTTGCTGTCGACCGAGGACGGGAATTTTGTAATAACACAGGATGAATTTCTAATAAAAATATAAAATATGGCTGACAAAAGGAAAAAGATAACCGACCTACCGGTAGCCACGTCGCTGGCAGGGTTTAAGACACTCGGCGTGAATGGCGCGGGGCAATCTGTTCAGGTGTCCGTCGAACAACTGAGGGGTAATACCCCCTATATAGGGGCAAATGGCAATTGGTGGATAGACGGTAAAGATACGGGTTCCCCATCTCGAGGAGCAAGTGGGGATACGGCAATAGATTCGATTGTCTATAACGTATCTCAGACCAATCATAAATACGACTATGCTGCCAAACAAACGGCGCGTGATGCTGTCCCGGCAGACAAACGGGGGTTAGGGCAAATAGTTATGTATGCCCTTGAGACGGGGACGACAAAAACAATCAATAGACCCGATCTCCCAACACAGCAGGGAAAGGCTGTTAATCCTATGTGGGGGAATATCTTCGACAGTGCCAGCACGATAGTGGTCGACATTGATGTAGAAGGGTATAAGTATATAGACTTACAGGTCGTGTACGGCGATCAGTACGGCGGTGCATTCTTCGACATAAACGGTAAGATGATAAGCTCGTTTACTTCAAAGAAGTCCGATTTACCATCAAATCTAAGGCGTATCGTTGCCATCCCCGATAAGGCGGTCAGACTACTCAATACCTATGTAACCGATGCAGTTGGTATAGCCGGCGGTTGGGGTGCACTTGATTATGTGATATTGTCTACTAAGGCAGCTACCGATCAGCTGGAATGGGTAGAGGAGAAATTTGTCGGGGATGATGTCTCGGCATGGGGCGATGCCCACAATTGGGAAGCCTCAGCCAGTGGGGGCATTTCGGAGGAGGTAGTTAAGAATATCGTACAGCAGGAGGTGAGCGGCTCATCACTTCACTATGTGGCTACGCACGGCGGTGCCAACTGGCAAATGGCGTTGAGAGGGTTAGAGGCTGCATACTCTCTTCGGTCATTGAATAATGGCAGAGCGGCGACGATAAGGCGTGTCTCCGATTCGGCTACAACCGAAGATACAACCGATTTAGATAAATTTCAGACAACAAACGGATGGAGTCCCCTTGTGTGCGACACATTAGTCGATCAGTCGCTGAAAGGAAACGATCTTAAACCATACGATGTGAACGGCGTGCCTGTTATCCTGCCTCGCCTGTTTCGTGGCAAACCGGCTTTCTCGACAACCCAGTATTTGAGTATAGAAATGTTCAGAGGGTCGAAGGCTGTTCCCCTTGTGGGAAAGAAAACGATTGCCGTCGTATTCAGGGCATCGGGAATAGTCAAAAATGCAGCATACGGATTTATCGTAAGCAATTACGGCGGTGCAAACCCATATCATGGTTGGGCGGTCGGCATCAACGACAAAGGAAACCCTACCTACTGGAGTAGCGGGCACGGTTCGTTCATTGCCGATGGATCACGAAATCTGATAGACGGTGCATTGCATAACATTGTCGTTACTCACGAGGGCTTGACGTTGAAGGTATATGTAGACGGTATGTTGTCGATTCAGTCGGATTCCTGTAAACAGAATACAGATGCTTACGGACTGTTGACTGTTGGGGGTAATGCAGATACTGCGTCGAACATGAGGTTTCACGGTTCAATAGCAGAACTGCTATTATATTCCCGTGCGTGGAGCGAGGGTGAAGTGTTAGCCTATGCAAGTAACCTAAACCATTATTTCGGCGTGGATGAGCTGATACCCATATCCAACGAAAAATCGGTAAGGATACTGAACGGCTCTTACATCAATGTCGGGCAAACACTTGCATTAGAGCGTACGCAAGCATGGACAATGTGCGCATCGGTGCAGATGCTGACAGGCTTAGGGCATGCGGGTATAATATTCACGAATGTTTCGGCAATGGGAAATCCTTACTATGGCTACGAATTGTTTGTCGACCAATATGGTCGCCCCAGCGTAAGAATCATAAATTCCGTGCAGACGAATTGGATCAGCATCCGTGCCAATCACAACATAGCCGATGGCAATATACATGTGTTAGGCATTAGATATGATGGAAGTAGTAAAGCATCGGGGGTTGCCATCTATGTAGATGGTAAGGAGCTTACAGACCGATACATCGAGGGCGACAACCTCAAATCGACAATCGTGGGAGGCGAACAATACCTGTTGATAGGTAATCAGTACAATCACTTGGATTTCTTCTTTACGGGTATATTAGACGATTTCCGCATAGACAATGTCGATCGTGGAGCCGCATACATGGAG
>CALNCC010000072.1 GCA_937875275.1 uncultured Dysgonomonas sp.
AATGCCGCACCTAAACGGTTTTTCGGCAACATACCTTTCACCACTTTCAACATCAAGCGGTCAGCACCTTTTTCCATCAATCTCGCCGGAGTCATCTCGCGTTGTCCTCCAGGATAACCTGTATAGCTCAAATATACACGATCGTTCCATTTGTTTCCTGTTAGAACGACTTTGTCTGCATTAATGATAACTACGTTATCACCGCAGTCTACATGAGGCGTATAGTTTGGTTTGTGTTTGCCTCTCAAAAGTATTGCAACTTTTGATGCAAGACGTCCCAAAGTTTGCCCTGTTGCGTCAACAACAACCCACTCTTTGTTTACTGTTGCTTTGTTCGCTGAAATGGTCTTATAACTTAAAGTATCCACTTACTTAATTTTTTAATTTGGTTAATGATTTGTTTTCGCTCCCCTATTCTATCGCATGGCTCTAAGACTTCCATATAGAATAAAACATTGAAAACCTTATTGTTATCTCTTCGATAATAATAATCGGCTCGCAAAGATACAATTTATCAGTGAATTAACAAAGAATGATACTAAAAAAACAAGGTAATTATGATGATAAGGAATCCTTCATTTAACAATATATCCTTCTTTGGCTCTAAATCCTTCTTGGAGCGAGGTTCCTCTTGCTTCGATACTACTAATATCTTGGAATTTTTTATGCAAACCACCAACTATACTGCTCGTTGCCGGTAGCTTGTCAAAAGTGCAGGCACTTTCATGATCAGTAGTATATATGATCACCCCATTGCCGATATCTAATGGTTCGTATTCAATCTCCCAACCTTGCATTTTTTCAACCAACAGTTGGGAATTATATGGCATTATCAGTAGCGAATATAATTGTGGTTTATCATTTCTAAGATCGACATAACCTGCATAATAATACATTTGTTTGCCGAAAACGAGGAAAGACAAAACCGTCAAACCTAAGACAACTATCTTTTTTAAAATATTTTTCTCCGATTTATTTTCAGAAAAGAATAAGCATATAGTCAATCCAACTAACCCGAACATCACACCTCCCACAAAACGAAAATCGGGTGCAACCAAGTACCAATAAACAATATAAAGAGATAAGGCAGTATATATAAAGATATAAGTAGGATGGATTTTTCGACGCTTTATCAGATTGTATATAATAGAAAGTGGCGACAGACATACTACCAAATAGATAAGCATGATTGTATAACGGTTCAGTAAGTACATTTTGGACGTCGCTATCGGATTGCTGGCAAAGCGATCTAAAATCATTGTGCCCACAAATTCCCATTGAGCATATTCGCGGATGTATTCTTTTTGCGCCAAAGCGACACTCGTCGGCACTTCCCAATCGAAGGAGAATAAATCGATCTCCGGCAAGGGGTAAATAAGGTATCCGGAGATTATAACATTCCGAACCAACCAAGGGAGCACACACAAAACGGCAACAATCAACAGAAATAGCAGACTCTTATACTCTTTTCGTCTCAGTATGCTAACAAGAATATACAAACTCAACAGACAAAGAGGGGCTACCGATATCTTGAATGTGAGTAAAACTACCGGCAAACAAAAATACAAGAGCGCCGAATCCTTCAACGAATCGGGATACAATATAAGGCGAGCAATTAAATAGAATATGATGACATTCGGAACAACATCTGTTGATGTGTTCATTATGTTATTCATCGATATCAGAATATACAAAAAGTATAATATGAAAATAGTTGTCGACTTGGCATCGAACTTCCGTTTCACCAGTTCGGATAATATCCAGCCCATCAGCATGAGTACAAACAATAGTTGGAAAGGATATATTGCTTCGCCGAGCAGAAAACGGAAAGAAAATACGGCACTAATTAATAAATAGTTAGAGTTGAAACCAAAACGATCTTCAAGGTTTGCCAATCCATATACTGCCGAATACTTTTCGTTCCAATGGATATTCTGATAATGATAGTACATAGAATCGAAATTGGGAACAAGCCACAATGACATTATCACAAAAGACGAAAAAACGAGGACTATAATTCCCCATTCAAGTATCGACAAACGACAAATCTTCTGCTTCACATTTGAACAGAATCGCCGTAATTTGGGAAGATTGACAGCCCAATAGACAAGAGACAGTAGAATGAAACCGAAAAGAAGGTAATGATTGGACGGTAACCAAATAGAAAGCACAGAAACCAATATCGAAAATGGGGCTATGCTTATAAAAAACTGATCGAATAGATTATAAGTTTCGTTTCTGCTGCACGTCTTATTATAAGAGGAGATGAACAGATCCCCTAAAGTAACGAAAATGAATAAGATAACCGTCCACGACAGCAGAATCGCCAACATATTCTTTTCTATTTAGATAGCCACAATCCCTTTTATATGAGGGTGTGGATCGTAATCTTCAAGAACAAAATCTTCATATTTAAAGTCGAAGATGCTTTTCACATCAGGATTTATCTTCATCGTGGGCAAACTACGCGGCTCGCGGCTCAATTGCAGTTTCACTTGTTCGAGATGATTAGAATAGATATGCGCATCGCCAAGAGTGTGTACAAAATCTCCAGCTTCGAGTCCTGTAACTTGCGCCATCATCTTCAACAATAAAGCATAGGATGCGATATTGAACGGAACTCCTAAAAACACGTCTGCGCTGCGCTGATAGAGTTGTAAACTCAGTCTGCCATTTGCCACATAGAACTGAAAAAAAGCATGGCACGGAGGCAGATTCATGTTAGAAAGATCGCCCACATTCCACGACGACACAATTATACGACGCGAATCGGGATTGTTTTTTATGGTATCTACAACCTCCGATATCTGATCCACACATCCACCCTTATAGTCGGGCCACGAACGCCACTGATAACCGTAAATATGACCTAAGTCTCCTTTTTCGTCAGCCCATTCGTTCCAAATGCGAACACCATTATCTTGAAGATATTTGATATTTGTATCGCCCGCCAAAAACCACAACAACTCGTATATAATAGACTTTAAGTGCAACTTCTTAGTTGTCAACAAAGGAAATCCTTCCGACAGATTATATCTGCTCTGATGCCCAAAGACGCTTATTGTCCCTGTACCCGTACGATCTTCTTTGTGAACACCTTCTGTCAGTATGCGGTCTATTATATCGAGATATTGCTTCATTATTTATTCAGTCGTTTATCGTTTTCTTTTTGTGCTATTAGTTTTGTTTTTAGCTTGTTGCTGCTGAATTCGTTGAGCCTCTTCGAGACGAGCCATAAAACCTGATTTCTTTTTCGGTTTCTTTTTGTTCTCCTGCAACTTAGCCAAAAGCTTTTCTTCGTTAACGAAATATCTGAAACCAAGTGTCAACAAGATTGTTATCAATAACGACAAGAAATAGTAATATGTCAATCCTGAAGGATAATCATTCAACACAAACAAGAACACCAATGGCATCAAGTACATCATCCATTTCATTCCCGGCATTTGTTGTTGTCCGGTATTAGTCATTTCCATATTGAATTTCGTATAGATGATGTTTGTTATAGTCATCAGTATACAGAACAAACTCAAATGCGTACCGATCAATGGAATAGCTGTACCCCACTCTATTATGGCATCATATGTAGAAAGGTCTTCTGCCCAAAGGAAACTTTGGTGTCTCAACTCTATCGCATTAGGAAAAAACGAGAATAAAGCAATCAATATCGGCATCTGCAACAACATAGGCACACACCCACTCATCGGATTCACTCCCACCTTTCGGTACAATGCCATCACGGCTTGCTGTTTCTCCATTGCTTGTTCCTGTTTCGGATATTTTTCATTTATCTCCTCTATCTCAGGACGCAGCACGCGCATCTTAGCAGATGACATAAACGACTTGTATGTCAACGGAGCTATCACAATCTTAACGATAATAGTCAACAATAGAATAACCAATCCCATTGATAACCCTGAGGAGCTCAACATATTGAACAATGGGATAATAAGATATTGATTTATCCAGCGGAAAAGAGACCACCCAAGCGGCACAAGTTTATCCAAATCTAATTGCTGTTTAATTTCCGTTACCCCTTCGTCATAGCTGCGAAGAGACGAGAAATGCAATGGCCCCATGTAATAGCGGAAACCTACACTCATCGATTTCTCTGCACCATCATACACAGGAGGTATAAATAAACCGGCATCCATAGATTTCAGATATTCTTCCGAACTTAACATTTTTGAATCTAAAAGCACATTCTTGAACTCATCGTCAGCAATAAGGATTGTCGCAAAAAACTGGTTTTTGAACGCGACCCATTTTGTCGGCTCTGTAGCTTCCCGTTTGTCGTTACTACTCTCACTCAACTCATCAACATCTCCACCTACATATTTGTGATAGATACGAGAATAGCGTTGTTCGTTCGAAATGCTTTTTTCGAAGCGTCTCAAATCCTGAGTCCAATTGAATTCGAACATCTCGGCATAATCGCGATGCAGGTATTCTTCCATTCCTACAACTTTAACATCAAATTTTACCATATAGTCGTCCGAAGGCAACTGGTATATGAAGTCAATATATTGAGTCGGGGAATATGCATAATGCATTGTCAACGAGTTGTCTGCCTCAGATACAATCGGAGTAAAATCAAGGTCTGCCGTACGCAGCATTTGTCCGGATTTGCTCTTCAGCAACAAATAAAATTTGGTGTCGTTGTCAAATACAAGGAGAGAATCTTGCTTATAATCTGAATGACCCTTGATCTGAGAGCGAAGCATTTTTGCACCCTTAGTTGAGAAATCGATTTTCAGTTTCGAATTTTCGAGGGTAATAATCTGTTCAGGAACATTCACTATCTGAGGTTGTTCTGCACTCAAAGTATCTACCTGAGGTTGCGCAAAGAAATTTTCAACGCTATCTTTTTTCGGAATGAAGGAAGATGGCTCAGACTGTTTTATTTCTGCTGATCTTATCGAATCTTTGAGGTGCGACTCTGTCCGTTCTTTAGCTTCGTTTTCTGCCGTTTTACTCGAATACATAGAGAACCCGAATAATAGGGCTGCAATAAGAATAAAACCGATAATGGTATTTTTGTCCATCAATCTATATTATTTATTAAATTAAGTTTGTTTTTTATATTACTTTTTATTTTCCACTACTGCCTTCACAAAACTAAGGAATAACGGATTAGGAGATATTACAGTACTGTTATATTCCGGATGGAACTGCACTCCGAGAAACCATTTTTTCTCAGGTATTTCTACCACTTCCACCAACCCTGTTTCAGGATTGATGCCGGTGCATCTCATCCCCGATTTTTCAAATTCATCTCGGTAATCTTCGTTAAATTCGAAACGATGACGATGACGTTCCTGTATTTTTTCTTTTCCATATGCCTCATACACCTTCGATCCTTTCAGCAAAGTACAATTATATGCACCAAGACGCATCGATCCGCCCATGTTGGTTACAGTCTTTTGTCCCTCCATCAGGTCGATAACCTTAAACGGAGTATGCGGATTCATTTCTGTCGAATTGGCTTCTTCAAGTTTCAGTACGTTGCGTGCATATTCGATAACCATACACTGCATGCCCAAGCATATCCCAAATGTTGGTACATCATTTTCTCTGGCATATTTCAATGAAAGAAATTTACCCTCAATACCACGTTGTCCAAATCCCGGAGCAATTACAATACCATCCATCGAGGATAGTGTATTCGCTACATTTTCGGCTGTTATTTTGTCTGAATGGATAAATTGCAAATCGAGTTTACGTTCGTTGTATGTCGCAGCTTGCAACAACGACTCGTTTATAGATTTATACGCATCGGGGAGTTCGACATATTTACCCACCAATCCGATACGCAGTGTTTCTTTAGCATTTTTCTTTTTGTCCAAGAAGTTGCGCCAGTCTTTCATTGCCGGCTTTTCTTTTATTGGCATATTCAGCTTGCGAAGGATTATTTCATCCATTTTCTGCTCTTGCATCAACAATGGCACTTCGTATATTGTAGGCACATCTACCGACTGCATAACTGCATCTGCCTCGACATTACAAAACAAAGCCACCTTGCGCAGTATATCTTTATTCAATCGATGTTCGGTTCTCAACACCAACATATCCGGCTGCACACCTTCCGACTGAAGCTGCTTTACGGAATGTTGTGTCGGTTTGGTTTTCACTTCCTTGGCGGCAGCAATGTACGGCACATAGGTAAGATGTACACACAAACAGTTACGTCCGAGTTCCCAACGTAATTGACGAACGCTTTCGATAAACGGAAGCGACTCTATATCCCCGACTGTACCACCGATCTCTGTTATCACAAAATCATAATCATATTTTGTACCCAACAGTTTGATATTTCTTTTTATTTCGTCCGTTATGTGAGGAACGATCTGCACGGTCTTACCTAAATAGTCTCCCTTACGTTCTTTGTTGATTACATTCTGATAGATTCGTCCGGTAGTGATATTATTATCCTTATGTGTAGGCGTATTGAGGAAGCGCTCGTAATGACCTAAGTCAAGATCGGCTTCGTGCCCGTCTACGGTAACATAGCATTCTCCATGTTCGTATGGATTCAATGTTCCCGGATCTATATTGATGTACGGATCCAACTTCTGTATAGTTACTTTATAACCTCTTTCCTGTAATAGTTTCCCTAAAGAAGCTGCGATTATTCCTTTTCCCAAAGATGATATTACACCACCTGTAACAAAAATGTACTTAGTATCAGCCACGATTATCCTGTTTTATTATTGCATAAAATTTCGAAAGTACAAAAATATAAAATTTATTCCGAAAAACGCCTCTTATTCAGCTTTAGAATATTTTTAACTACAACAAAAAAGGATGTTTTCACAAACACCCACACGCCACACCATTTTGGAGAAGTACAGCCTAAAAAATGGAATAAAAATCGGGTTTTATCACTATCCCCATACGAATACGTTGCCTATATTGGTTATAGTCGATCAGCGATTCTCCGTATCCATCATAGTATTCGACAAACAGATGTTGGTTTTCATTATCGAACAAACGAACGGATAACTGGAGCGCGACATTGACATCAAAAAAACCGCTTGTGCGTTTTGTTATGATGCAGCTTGCATTATACTTTCTCCTCGGACTCGAATAAGTAAATGCTGTCATGCCATATCCACTGTAGTCGGTTATATCTCGGTTGTTCTCTCCATCCACGATAGGAATCCAAAATTTCGACTGCAAAATCCATCTATCACGGAATATAAACATTGCATCGAATGTTATTTTGTTCCAACTTCGCGAACTTTCACCATCCTTTCCATTCGATTCGTGCTCTAACTGCAACCCTAACGCTCCTAAATAGCGATTGTTATATGTCAATAGTTTTCCGACCCCGATGGATGGGTTAAAGTTCAATTCAGTAAACGGAAAGGATTCTTGGAAAACGCCCCAAAAAGCCTTTTGCGTATAGGTAAGAAAAACATAGGTTTTAAAAGGCAACACACTGTTAGTCAATCGTTGACGTATACTCACCTGAAACTTTGCATCCGAGTTCCATTCGTCTTTTCTCCCGAATAACTCCGACCCTACGACAATATAATTATCCTTGTAGATACCAAACGAAGGATAACTGTCGAAAACCTTGATAAGACTATCGGCATGTGATAATTCTTTCGACGTTCCGAACATAGAACCGACTATTTGCCTTGCCTTATGCTCAAATTGTGTTCGGGTACTGTCCTCTTTTATATCTGCAAATAGCTCACGTCCCAAATTCGCAGAATCTGCTGTAACAACATCGTCCTGCGCCAAAACGGTATTGGCAAAGGAGACTAAAAGCAAAAGAAACACAACACCCTTATTTTTCATAAAATCTATCTATCGATCAAACGTTTCAGTACTTCGTAAGCAACCGGGCAAGTTTCAGTATTCTTTACTGTCAGCATGTATATCTGACTGAATTTGCGCCTATCGGTATGAGGATATTCTCTACACGCCTTTGGGCGATGCTCATATATAGAGCAATAGTTGTCCGCCATCAGAAAGGGACAGGGCATCGATCTGAAAACATGATCGCCATCACTATCCACTCTGAGGTATTGTTGGACAACCTCCGACGGTTTCATCCTTAATGCTTTCGCCATGCGCTCAATGTCTCTGTCGTATATGGCGGGTCCGAGCATTTTACAACAATTTGCACATGACAGACAATCAATCTCGGCAACCACATCGTCATGTATATCCTGCACCTCAAGATCGAGCCCGGCAAGCTTTTTCTTATTCCTCTTATAAAACAACAAAAAGTCTCCTCTTGTTCTCGCCGCTATCACCGAAAGGTTTTTATATTTTTCCATATACCCGCTCGTTCTGCCTATCCTCAAGCCGAGTCAATTCTCCGACTAAAGGTATTCTCATACGTATTTTTATATCATCTATATCATAATTGTGCCCTATCAATATCATCAACTTAGCTAATGCTGCTTCGGTGGTCATATCGAATCCGCTGATCACACCGGCTTTTGCCAATTCAACTCCTGTCTCGTACCGTTGCATATCGACACCCCCGATCGGGCATTGTGTTATGTTGACGATGATAATATCTCTCCTCACAGCATCTCGTATTCTATCCAAAAACCAAGATTCCATCGGTGCATTACCCGACCCGTATGTCTCTACAATTACAGCCTTTATGCCTTTTATATTCAATACCGCTTCCACTACATTCTCAGCTATTCCGGGAAAGAGTTTCAGTACTACAATATTTTCATCTAAACGGTAATGAAATATCGTTTTTTTCCCTTCATCGGGGGTCAATATATATTTACGATCATACCATATTTTCACTCCCGATTGTCCGATATAGGGATAATTAAACGTCTTAAATGCATTAAAATTGTCTGCATTCATTTTTGTAGCCCGATTACCTCTCATCAGATAGTTCTGGAAAAATATGCTCACTTCCGGCACTATGGGGTTTCCCATCTCATCTTTATCGGCAGCTATCTCAAGGGCTGTGATCAGATTTTCTTTAGCATCGGTACGCAGTTTTCCTATCGGCAACTGTGCTCCGGTAAGAATAACCGGCTTAGTCAGGTTCTGTAACATGAAACTAAGTGCCGATGCTGTATACGCCATCGTATCCGTTCCGTGCAGAACAACAAATCCATCATAATCATTGTAATTGTCTTCTATTACCTTTACCATCTTGCGCCAATGGTCAGGATTCATTCTTGCCGAATCGAGAGTTGGATTGAAAACGATGTTATCTACAGAAAATTTGAAACGTTTCAATTCGGGTAGATGGTTTGTCAGATGCTCAAAATTGAATGTTTCCAATATTCCGCTCTCCGGATTTTCAACCATCCCTATCGTTCCACCCGTGTAAATCAATAATATTCTTGCGTTAGAATCAATCATAGGATCTTGCATTGAAAGAAAGTGCAAAAATACAGTTTTTTATCTCAACACCGACATTCCGATCTGCCAATATGAGATAATATATCTCTCTTGACATTCTGTTCTACGATTTTCGCCAACTCCTGAATAGACAGCTTTTTCGTCTCGGCTATGCTTTGATATACAGCGTGAATGGAGACAGAGGCTGTGTCGGTTTCAAGAAACAATGAATCGGAAGGAATGATGCTTACGGTTTGCAGGTTATAATATTCACCAAACGACAATTTCATTCCGCTATGTATCATTTGTTCGGCTTGTTGAGGCTTTCCCCTGAAGCCATGCACTATCCAAGGCACAACAGGTGAGTATTCCTTATGGAGGGAAAGCAATCTATCCCATGCTTTTACACAATGTATGATTAAGGGTTTCTCATATTTCTCGGCAAGCTCGATTTGCCTCCTGAAGATATTTTCCTGAGAAGCAATATTTCCACCACGAAGATTATCCAAACCGGCTTCACCGATTGCAACAACGTTCGCATCCGAGATAATCTTTTCTAATATGGTAAAGTTTTTTTCTGAAACAGCCGTATCCCACGGATGGATTCCGCATGAACAGAAAGTATCTGTAGCACCAGCACTATATGTTGCCGGTGTCGTATTTATGATGTTTATGACATTAAATCCAGTTTGTGGATTTTTCTGCCAAGAATGTGTGTGTATATCGTAGAGGTTCATCCTCCGAATTTATCATTTTTTTATCAAATCTATAAATTCTTCTCTTGTTTTTGCTTGATTAAACGCACCTGTAAAATCAGAAGTAGTTGTTACCGAATTTTGTTTTTCCACACCTCTCATCTGCATACACATGTGTTGCGCTTCTATCACAACCATTACCCCAAGCGGATTGAGGGTATGCTGTATACATTCTTTTATTTGCAGAGTAAGACGCTCCTGCACCTGCAAACGACGGGCAAAAACATCTACCACACGAGGTATCTTGCTCAATCCCGTAATATATCCATTCGGTATATATGCCACATGAGCCTTACCCCAGAATGGCAACATATGATGCTCACACAAAGAATAAAAATCTATATCCTTAACAATAACCATCTGCTTATATTCTTCCTTGAAGAGTGCTTTTCTCAATATCTCTTCGGGGTCTTGTCCATATCCCGATGTCAGGAACTGCATTGCCTTAGCAACTCTGTCTGGAGTCAACAATAACCCTTCTCTGCCGACATCCTCGCCCAACAAGCCTAACACTTCCTTATAATGTACTGCTAATGATTTTGTTACTTCTTCTTTTTGCATCAAATTTTTATAATAGAGTAAACGTATATAGTTACTGATAACGTGCCCGTTTCACAACAGTTGTTATCACATTCATTTCTTTTCCTATTGTCGGAAATTTTTCTTTCATTTCTTTCAACACCATATTGGCTTCGTCTTTCGTCAGAAAATTTCCGGCATATACACGCCAAAAAGGTGCATTAAAATGTATACTAACTTCCTGATCTGCAAATTCTTCTTTAACAAGTTTTTGAATGCGTTCTGCCTCAGTCTTTGATTGTTGCGGCTTATTGTCCGAGAAAACCTGTATTCTATATCCATTCACTTTGTCAAACACATCGGCATTCCAATCTACCGGTCCGTCGGCTGTTTGTCCTTTTCGTGATACTATGGCTTCAACAGTTTCGTCCTGCAATACCTTTACGGTTCCTTGCCCCGTTTTTGTAGTATTCAGTTCCTCTACAATAGTCTCCTTCTTATCCTGCGCCCATATTGAGCAACAGAACATAATCAATACTGCAAAAACAGAAAATCTGATTTTCATTTCTTGTTATATGTTTTTTTTTGAGAATCAATGTTGCAGGAAATCTCACCGATCTCCCGCAACAGTTGAATAGTTATCTGGTATTCAATATTTAGAATGCTTCTACTATCGGCATAAATTTCTCTACATCAAGAGAAGCTCCACCGATCAATCCTCCGTCGATATCAGGACAAGCTACTAATTCTTTAGCATTTCCGGCATTCATACTTCCTCCGTAAAGGATAGATGTATTGTCTGCAACAGCCTGACCGTATTTCTCAGCTATTGATGTACGGATAAATGCGTGCATTTCTTGTGCTTGAGCAGCTGTCGCTGTTTTTCCTGTTCCGATAGCCCATACCGGCTCGTAAGCGATAACGATTTTCGCAAAATCATCAGCAGACAATTCGAACAATGCTTTCTCTACTTGAGATTTTACAACAGCGAAATGAGTGTTTGCATCTCTCTCTTGTTCTGTTTCTCCGATACAGAAGATAGGGCTCAAACCGTTGCTCAATGCCAAAAGAGTTTTTTCTTTTAGTATCGCATCAGTTTC
>CALNCC010000073.1 GCA_937875275.1 uncultured Dysgonomonas sp.
TGGCTCAGCATGGCGATAAGTATCTGAAAAGTGTCGGAAATTATATATTGGAGGTAGAAGGTCAAAGCAGCGATTCGACAAAAGCCATTCTGTATTTTATGGATTCGGGATCGAACTCCAGAGCGAAGGGAATAAAAGGTTATGGCTGGTTCGACTTCGAGCAAGTAGACTGGTACCGTAAAAATAGTGCAGCCTACACAGCCCAGAACAAGGGAGTTCCTTATCCGGCATTGGCATTCTTTCACATCCCTTTGCCCGAGTATCCGTTGATGACTGACGCGAATGGAACGATTATGGTAGGCGAAAAGCGTGAAGATGAATGCAGTCCGAAAATAAATACGGGAATGTTCTCCGCTATGCGCCTTTCGGGCGACGTTATGGGTACTTTTGTGGGGCACGACCACGATAACGATTATATCGGTGTTTATTACGATATAGCATTAGCTTATGGTCGCTATACGGGAGGGAAAACGGTCTATAATAACTTAGGGCTGAACGGTTGCCGAATAATAGAACTGGAAGAGGGTGAACGCAAATTCTCGACTTACATCAGATTGCTTGGAGGCGAAAAACTCTACAACGTTAGCTATCCCGAATCGTTTGTGCCTGAAACGAAGTAACAGTTGTGATTTAAAATCGTATTTTTGCACCCTTTTGTAATTCATAAAACAATCAATGACAGCAAACGAAATACAACAGCAGTTGGACGCATTGTCTACGCCTGAAAAGAAAGCTTTTCTCCCTTATTTTTTCAAGACAGGGAAAGGGCAGTACGGCGAGGGAGATAAATTTTTGGGAGTCGTTGTGCCCGATATACGCAAGGTGGCGAAGGAGCACAAGGCGCTTCCTATCAGTGAACTGCAACAGCTGTTGAAGTCGGAGTCTCACGAGTGCCGATTGTGTGCGCTGTTGATATTGATAGAGCAGTTTCGCAAATCGAAGGATGCGGATCGAGAAAAGATATACGAATTTTATCTTGCCAATAGTCGCTATGTCAACAATTGGGATTTGGTCGATCTGAGCTGTTATCATATTGTCGGCGAATATCTTTCCGACAAAGATCGTTCGCGATTGTACGAACTGGCAGAGAGCGAATTGCTGTGGGATCAGCGTATAGCCGTTGTTTCGACGATGGCATTTATCCGCAAAAATGATTTTAAAGATATATTATCTTTGTCCGAAAAGTTACTCAATCACAAGCACGACCTCATGCACAAAGCCTGTGGCTGGATGCTGCGCGAAGCCGGGAAGAGAGACGAGGATGTCTTAAAATCTTTCCTCGACAAACACCATAAGGTTATGCCACGCACCATGTTGCGTTACTCGATAGAGAAACTGACGAAAGAAGAGCGTGCGCACTACATGAAAAAATAAAACAATGACTTATCAGACCCATACATTAACGAACGGTTTGCGTATTATTCACATGCCATCAGCCGGCAATGTGTCTTATTGCGGTTTCTATGTGAATGCAGGCACACGCGACGAATCGGACGACGAACACGGAATGGCTCACTTTGTGGAGCATATGCTGTTCAAAGGAACGAAGAAGCGGAAGTCGTATCATATCATCAATCGCATGGAGAACGTGGGTGGTGAGATGAATGCCTATACGAATAAGGAAGAAACGGTTTTGTATTCTTCTTTTCTCAACGAAGATTTTCAGAGAGCCATAGAGCTGATGTCTGATATGGTGTTTGCATCGGAATACCCACAGCGAGAGATTGATAAGGAAATCGAGGTTGTGATAGACGAGATACATTCCTATGAGGATAGCCCCTCTGAATTGATTTATGATGAATTTGAGAATCTTGTTTTCCGAGGTTCTTCGCTTGGTCATAATGTGTTGGGAGACACAGGGTCGGTATCGTCGTTCGACGCCCAAAATGTAAAATCTTTCGTAAGTAGATTGTACAAGCCCTCTAACATTGTGTTTTTCTCGTTGGGCAAAACTGATTTCAAGAAGGTTGTGTATTGGGCAGAAAAATATATGGATCAATATCCCGAATCAGAAACCTTGAGCCAAAGGGCAGAGCCGCAAAAAATAAATCGTGATTTTCGGGTATTGAAACGTGATACGACACAAGTACATGCCGTTATTGGTGGGTATTCGTATTCTCATTACGATACGAATAAGACGATTCTCTTTTTGCTGAATAATATATTGGGAGGGCCGGGAATGAATAGTCGCCTGAACATGTCGTTGCGCGAGAAACGCGGATTGGTATATAATGTAGAATCTGCGGCAACATCGTTTACCGACAGCGGTATATTTTCTATTTATTTCGGTTGCGACAAACGAAACGAGCAAAAATGTTTAGATCTTGTGTATAAAGAACTGTCAAAATTGAAAACGGAAAAACTAAGTCTGTCTCAGTTGGCTGCTTCGAAAAAACAATTAATAGGTCAGATTGGCGTTTCGTTAGACAACAGGGAGAGCCTTGCTCTATCTTTGGGTAAAAACTATATGTGTTACAATCACTACAACTCGTGGGAGGAGACAGTTGCCAAGATAGAACGGGTTACGGCAGAACAAATACAAGATGTGGCGAACGAAATTTTCGATGAAAACAACCTGTTTGGTCTGATATACGATTAATTATCTCTGGACATCTAAATGATTGGTGTTGCTATGAAAAATTTACAAAGAATAATAATTCTTTTGACTATCAGCTTATTTGTGATAGGTCATGCGGTACAGGCTCAAATTAGTGAAAACCATAATCTTGAGGAGTCTGACTTTAGAGAATGTGAACTCGTGTTATCTGAAAGACAGATGCAGGAGGATATAGATTATTATTTTAATACACTGAAAGAGTGTCATCCTAATTTATACGCAAGATATTCTCCGGCTGTTTTTGATAGTGTGAAATTGAATCTGAAAGGACTTTGTCGAGATTCGATGTCAACCGAACGATTTAATTATCTATTAGCCAAAACAGCCAAATATGTCGATGGTCATACCGGAGGCTATGCCGAGGAGCTAATTTATCCATATAAGGCGATGTTGCCTTTTGTTACAATTGATGATCAGAATAATTTGTTTATAGAAGGAAAAAAAGTGCTTTCGATAAATGGAGTCTCCGGCATACAAATAGGTAAAGATGTCGATCAACTGATTTCGTGGGAGAATAGCCCTCTCCAGAGGAATAATGATGCATATATTAACCTTTCATCCGTATTGTTTTATGGATATAATATGAATTCCTCTTTTATTAATATCGAACTCTTAGATAACGAAACGAATTTATCTGAAACAAGCCATGTGGAACTAAACTCAGAAACTAAAGATGTTTCCGAACTAATTGCTATATCTCAAAAAAAGTTTTTTGGAAAATCGGATGTACATAGTAATTGGTTTCTGAAACGTGTATTCAAAGAAGACTCTTTGGCGGTTTTGTACTATAATGATGCAAGTTTAATGTCTTTTACAGATGATTATGATGAAGCAATGAGTGTTTTCACTGATTCTATATCGGCGTTTTTTGACGAAATAAGAGGATGTAAATATCTGTTTATAGATGTATCACAAAATGATGGGGGGAATGATTTAACTAATAGTGTAATTCTTAAGTTTCTGACTTATAATGGCGGCGCTCTTCAGATGACTACCACAGCTCAAAAAAATGGTGCAGTTCGAGTCTATGAATCATATAAGGATGGATTGGAAAATAGTGAAGAGGGAATCGAATGGCTTCAGAAAATCGTGAAACCATTACTTGAAAAAGGACAGATTGTTGATAGTGTAAAAGTAGAGCCCAATAGTGGGTTTGAAGGTAAGGTCTTTATTATAATGAGTCCGAATACCTATTCTGCCGGTTTTGATTTCTGTCTGAATGCTAAGATGTTTAATGTCGGAACATTGGTTGGGATGCCAGCCGGACAGCGTTCTCCTTATTGTGGGAATGTCGTTTATGATAATCTGCCTAACTCGAATATCGAATTCATGTTTCCAACCACATATAGTATTATTGAACCAAAAATAACCGATGAAGATGGCTTTTTGCAACCTGATATTTCCTATCTTCTAAATCACACACTTAAATTAGATGATTTTAAGAAGATTATCGAAATGAATAATAAGAGATTTTAAATATGTAAAACGGGTTACGGCAGAGCAAATACAAGGTGTGGCGAACGAAATTTTCGATGAAAACAACTTGTTCGGTCTGATATACGATTAATTATATTAAATTTGCACGATATCAATATTGCTTATGAAAACTTTACACAAAATAATTCTTTTGACAATAGGCTTGTTTGCCATAAATTATGCGGCACAAGCTCAGATTGGAGTATATAATCCCTACAAATTTGAATTTAGCGGAGGAGTCAATCTATCCGAGATGGAGGTTCGCGGATCGAAAGTAGATGGCGAGTTCAAGATCGGATTCAATTTCTATGGAGCATTTACGTATAATTTGTATCAGGAGTTTGGCGTGAAAACCGGGGTCATGCTTACCAAGAAAGGGCTTAAACATAAAGTAGACAATTACACAGAAGATGAGCTTACCGGGAAAATCACCCATCTTAATGCAAAAACGACAATAGACGCCAATTACGCGCAAGTGCCATTGATGTTGGGCTATGAGTTTAAGGCGGATCGGCGGATCGCAATTACTCTGTTTGGGGGCGGATACGGAGCCTATGGCTTTACCGGAGAAACGAAAATGAAGGGATTTGAAGAAACATTATACGGAGCTATTGTCGGAGATTCGAGAGATATAGACTCTAAGGAAGACACCTTCGATAAAACTTTGAAGAAGTTCGATTATGGAATCATGGCTTCTGCGGGAATCGTTTTGGACGACATGTACACGCTCAATTTTTCGTACGAATATGGTCTTGCCAATTTGTCAAAAAACACCCAAATCTATAATTCGCTGAAGAACAGAACTTATATGCTGTCTTTTGGTTTCCGATTCTAAGAGAAGATATACCTCAAATATAAAAGTAAAGCGGAAGAATTTAATAACTCTTCCGCTTATATTTTTCTTATATCTTATTATTTTTCCTCCTCCATTTTCTCCCATTCGTCATATAGCATGATCTTTAGCTCGTTTTTCTTACAATCCCAAATGCTAATATATTCCTGAGAAACAGTATAATGTCGAGGCCATCCGGCATAACCTGCGTATAGCATCAACGTGCAGATGTCGGTCGGCGTTATAAAATCACCCGTTGTATCATTGTGCGAGTGTACTGTCATCTTTGTATTGCTGGAATCATATTCCATAGATATAATGTTGTTGTGTATCCTTTTCTTTTGTGTAAGGACTCCTTCTTCATCGAATGTGAGTAAATAGTCATTCCCCAATATGACAACTCCGGTTTGTTGAGGGCCGGTAAGAATATATGCTTTTTTCTCCCCTTTATATTTCACTGGAATTATATTGGGGCTGGTATTCTCATAGAAGAGGAATAGCGTATCTGTTGTTAATTCGTGTAATGTTGCGTTACGAATCTGAAACAGTTCTTTTTCGATGTCAGTCATCTCTCGTTCCGAGATGTCGACAGATGCATTATTCAAATCGAGGGAGGAGTCAAATGATATAGTTCCGACGACAGACGGTATTTCATTTTTATTCCAAAATATACAGCAAGTAGAATCTTCATTAATAGCGTAGGATAAGTATCCGCCAAGATTTTCTGTATTCTTATACTTTTCAATAAAAAGATCGGTTCCAATCCAAGATGTTTTTTCTAATCGAAATAGATATTTCCCCTCGTCAGTGATTTCTTGAGCAATTTTATCTAAATCTTGAGCCTGTACATTTAAACTGAGGCTAATAAATAGAATCGCATAAATGATTTTTTTCATAAAATTAGATTTAAGATTAGCGTTTTTATTCTTCTATTATCTCATATTCAGCATTGTCGGGTAGGAAAGTAACGTCCGATAATATGAATTTAGCGTCGTCGTTCATTACCAACTTGTGCTCGGTGTATGGCGTCGAAGAATTTTTCTGGAGGAAAAGCATATAATAGTTGTTCACTCGTTTTACATGCAGCGTCCCTTTCTCTATCAATTTTATACCTTCTTTGCCTCTTGGTTTTATATACCACTCGTAGACGGAGTCTTTGCGGAATTTCCAAACCTCATAATTCTCTGACACTTCTTTCTTGTTAGACCATTGTCCTATCAACCATTGCTCACGCTTAAGGCTTTCTGCCTCATAGTCGGGACCATCATCACTGCCGCAAGCGATAAGTATAGGCAGCATAAATAATAATGTAAAAATACACTTCTTCATAAGTCTGTGTTTAATTAATAAAATATTAAAATATAGATTTTCTGATAAATTAGAATTAATATTTCAGTTCTAATGTTCCACCCCTCATGATGTCATTGTGGTCGATTTGATAATCCGTAATTGGTTTACCGTTGAACGCTATCGACTTGATGGCATCTGTTTTCGATTTGCGGTTTTTAGCTTTTATTTTTAGTTTTTTGCCATTATCGAATTTGATGGTAACCTCGTCGAATGCCGGAGAAAGTATCTCGTACCAAGGTTCGCCAACGATAAGCGGATACAAGCCTATCGAGCTGAATACATACCAAGCACTCATTGTGCCATCGTCCTCGTCCATTTCGGGCAAGTAGCCCTTAGGGTCGACAACAAACGTCTTGCGAACAACCGGAGTCTTGTACTCGGCGTTGCCTCCATAGATGTGAACGACCTCTTCGCTCAAATATTTTCTTGCTATCTCCTGTGTTTTCTCGGGGCGACCAAGTTTGTTGAATAAGAACGGAGTATGCAGTCCCGGTTCATTGGTTTGGTTGTGTAGATTCTTGTCGAAATACGTTTCCAACTGATCGGCTAACACACCTTTGCCGCCGACCGAAGCTATCATATCATCCAAATATTGAGGAACTCCCCAACGATATTGCCAGCGTGTCCCCTGATACAATCCGCTGTTGCGCATATTGGTAAACGATTCGTCTATGTCTTTAAAGTGTTTGTTCCAAGAGTCTAAGAACAGGTTGCGGGCTTTCTCGGAATAGTATTCAGCATCCTCATTCTTATTCAGAATTTGTGCGATTTCGGACATTGACCATAAATCTATTGCAGTCTCGAATGCCTGATCGGGACGCGTGGTTTGCAATGCCTCCATTTCCGCTTTCATGCCGGCATATGCGGCTTCAAGGTCTACATCGTCAGCTCCTTTCTTGTATGCGTCAAGCACCACTGTTATGGAATGTTCGGTGCGGACAGTCGGAGTCGATTCGAATGGGGTTGCCCAATCCTTTTTGCCGTACATAAACAGTTTGCATAGCGATTTTGAAATGTCGCTTGCACGCTCGGCATCTAACAGAAACATGAGCGGGAATTTAGTACGATACGAATCCCACATCGACCACGAACTGTAATACGTGAATCCATCGGCATCGTAGATGTTGCCGTCTGTCCCCAAGAATTTTCCGTCCCACGATGTAACGTTTGCCGGTGTCAGAAATGTACGGTATACTGCCGTGTAAAATAATGTCTTTTCATCTTTCGATCCGCCTTTTACTTCTACCTTCGACAATATTTTATCCCAAGCTTTGGCAGCATTTTTTCTTACTTTGTCGAACGTAAGTTTCTGAGCCAATAGGTTTTCGTGGCGTGCAGTTTCTTCATTCAAGGCAGATATTGTCAATCGTATATCTACCGGTTTGTTGTCGGTATCCAAGAATTTTACATCAACCTTTCTATCCTCTTTGTCGACAACGATAAATGGTCTTGACGACGCGAGATGGAAATAAAGTTTATATGCTCCATGGTTGCATGTGTTTGTAGAATGAATATATCCTTTTATTTCGGTGTCCGAGACTATCTCGTATTTAGCATCTACAACTTTCGAAAAAGACGAGCCTACGTCGAACGACATGTGCGCTTCTTGTCCTTGCGGAAAGTAGAATCGTTCGAACCCGGTGTTGTTTGTCGCCGTAACTTCGGCTTTCACTCCGTTGCTCAACGTAACGGTATAATAACCGGGCATAGCGGCTTCGGTAGATTTGTTTAAATGTATTTCTTCGTCTTTCAATGCCGGTTTTACTCGCAGGTTGCCACCTGCTCCGCTGCATCCGATACCCGATATGCGGTTTATCGAGAATCCTCTGGTTTTGGTTACGTCGTAGTCGTATCCGCTATGGCTGCGCGGATCAGAGTCGGGACATATGCGCACCATTCCGTACGGAAGACATGCCGCAGGGTCTACCTGCCCGTTGTCGCCAGCCGTACCCATGATTAAATCAACATATTTACTATTGTCTTCTGCTTTTACGGCGAAGGACAATGCCATCAAGATGTATAGTCCAGCAAATCGTTTTAAATAAGTCATATTCATTTTGTGTCTTTATTTTATATGTTTTATTCAAATTTCAGATAAAAAAATTGGATTAATATTTTGTATTAATCCATATCTGATATTCTTGAAAGTCTATCCGTTGCCGAGTGTTACCGTTATTTTACAACAACCTTCTGGGCTACCTTCGCCACCTTGAATATATATATACCCTTAGGTAGGTCGATATTGTATTCTCCTATTATTTTTTTGATGTCGATAGTTCTCTTTTTCACCCCCAAGATGGTATAAACTTCAAGTTTCCCCTTTTTAGGAACCTTTTTTAGTTTTACCTTGCTCTCATTGTTGATCATAAGTTCTATTGTCTGTGTGTCCTCATCTGTCGTTGTTACCTCATCCTTGATCGGGTTCTGATCTTGTATCACAAAATCAGGATCGTCTTTAAAATCCTTAGAGTAGGACGCTAAAGGCGCAGATAGGAACAATGCTATGAGAATCAGTTTACAGTAATGCATTCTTATAACCTTATACATGGTACACAAATATAAGGATTAATGTATGAATAGTATAGGAAAAATAGAAAAATTTAATTTTAATTATAATTTTTCACATATTCCTTCGTTGGCAAGAATTGTGTTTGCGAAAACACTCTTTGCTTCGTCCAACAGAATGCGATTGTTGGGATATCGAGACGAGAAATGTCCGAGCATCAGTTTCTTAACGTTTGCCTTCGACGCTATTGTCGCCGCTTGCTTTGCGGTAGAGTGTCCTGTGTTTGGTGCTCTGTCGGCATCGGCATCGGCAAATGTGGACTCGTGATACAGCAGATCTATATTTTCTATCAGTGGAATTATTCGCTCGTTGTATGCCGTGTCCGAGCAATATGCGTAGCTGCGTGGTGTGGCTGCCGGTCGGGTCAGTACTTTGTTTGGAATGACTGTGCCGTCTTCTTTTACAAAGTCTGCTCCTTGCTTTATTTTATTTCTTTCAGATATGGGCACTTGATGGTATTCCAACATTTCGCCTATCAGTTGTGCGTCTTTCGGCTTTTCCCTAAATAAAAAACCGGCACATGGCACACGATGTGTCAGCGGAATTGTATGCACCGATACCGATCTGTCGTCGTAGATAAGGCGGCTCTCGGTAGTCGAAAATTCTTCAATTATAACCTTGAAAGGGCTTTCTCGGCAGAAGTAATCGAGTTGCGGACGCAAGAGATTCTCCAAACTTTTAGGTGCATGTATGTACAGATCGCCGGTGCGTCCCAGCAAACCGAGTGTGGAGATTAAGCCCATCAGCCCGAAGCAATGGTCGCCATGCAAGTGGCTGATGAAAATACGAGTCAGACGGTTGAACCCGAACTTGTGCTTGCGAAACTCTTTCTGTGTGCCCTCTCCGCAGTCTATCATAAATAGTTTGTCTCTCACATTCAGCACTTGCGATGACGGATTGTGTTGCAATGTAGGACTGGCAGAGCCGCATCCGAGTATTGTAAGTTCGAATTTCTCCATTCGGTTGTAGTATGTTATTGTATGTTTATCAATTTATGGATTTGCAGACTTAGCCGCCATCGGGGATTTTTTTCTATTGCTTCTACACAATAGTTGATGTTGTCCATGTCGGGCTTCTCTCCGTTGAATACGGGGCTTAAAAAATAGTTGTCCGCCTCGGGCAATATGGATATGTCGGGGATGTCGTCGTCTTTCGCCACGGGAATCCGAATCTCGTGGGCAAAGGGTATTTTCTCTTTTACCTTAGCGATATTTACTTTCGGACTGCAAGAAATATAGTCGATCAGTGTTGAAATCTGTTTCGTTCCGTTGGTTTCGATAGCCTGTTTGTAGCCCAAATCTTTGAAGAATGTAAGGCAAGAGTCATTCAGTTGTATTGTCGGTTCGCCGCCTGTCCAGATAATCCATTTACACGGATACTGTTTTATGTGCTCTGCTATTTCCGCGAAAGACATTTCGTCTCCATTCACGAAGTCGGTATCGCAAAAGTCGCAGGCAAGATTGCACTTCGTCAGGCGAATAAAAATAGACGCTTCGCCGGCACGTCCGCCTTCGCCTTGCAGCGAATAGAATA
>CALNCC010000074.1 GCA_937875275.1 uncultured Dysgonomonas sp.
AGCATTGATAATGTATCTTTAGAAGGTGGATAATACCTAAAACCATATCTGTTATGAAGAACCACATTTTGATATTCGTCCTGTTGATTTCTTTGTGTGCGAAAGTTGCTGCTCAGAATATGAATGAGAAGATAACCGAATATGTACAAAGTATTCTGCCCGAAAGAGGGAACATTGTCCAAGAACAACGAGATGGTCGATTTGGCGAGACCGTGTGGACGCTCTCTAATGGAATGAAGGTCGTGCACAAGAAAACCCTTTTTGTGGGAGGGCGCATCTATGTGTCGGCAATCGGACCCGGAGGAAAATCCCTGTTTGAAGACGATGATATGCTCGATGCAAATTATGCAGAAGACGTAAAATTTATAGGAGGCTTAGGCATATTCAGTTGGGATAGCCTACATAGCATGTCTCTTCTGAGCGAGGAGATAGGTGTTGAAACACAGCGAATGTTTGGAGATATATCTAAACAGCGGATCAAAAGACTCTTTGAGGCGATGTACCTTAGTTTTACTTCGATCAGAGAAGACAGGGAAGCCTTCGCCGGCTTTAAGAGTCGTCGCTGTGGTCTCGAAACATACAGGCAGGAGGATAAAATCAAATATCCGTATAGTCTGCGGTATCACGATCCTTCGTATATAAGTGAGGCTGATACGGCGAGAATAAATTATGACCGCATGCTGTATATCTACCGCACATGCTTTGCCAATCCCGGTTCGTTTGTCGTGTCGGTTACCGGAGATTTTGACGAAGACGAATTGCGCGATTGTGTAGAAGTCTATCTTGCCGGTCTGCCTTCGGGCAATAAAGATATAAAGGCGATACCACGCCCGTCGGGATTGCGCAAAGGTAAACATACCGAAAAACTGGGACGTTATACTTCCTCCAATGATGCTGCATATGCTTATATATATAGTGCAAATATCAAACAAGATCAGTCAATTGGCTATCAGTTTGAAATCTTTGAGCGGATAATATTCCAACAAGGTTTTAGCCTACTCTTTTCTACCCCCAACAATGATGATGGTGTGTCGTTGTCGGTCTCGTTGAAGAGCAATAATATGAGAGACGAAGAGTGTCTGTTGCAAATAATATTGCCTACCACTTTCTCTATGGGAATGGGTAAGGTAAAAAGTGAGGAGGCCTACGCCTTACATGAGAAACGAAATGCACGGTTGTTAAGAGAGCTTGAACGATTAAAGAACGAAGGACCATCTCAGAACGAATTTGATAATGCCGTGAACTATCTATTAGACGAATTTAATTATAATCACGGAAAAGAGAGTCGGATGCGTTATTCCGATTCCAGAGATGAATATTGGCGTACAGCCTTAGAGAACTTCTATTATTACGGCATAGATGTAGATACCAATTATGAAAAACAGATAAAAGCGGTAACGCGAAAAGAGATACACAAGTTGATGAAAAAGATATTGACTTCCGACAATTACCTCGAAATAATATGGAAACCCGAAATGTAGAAGGGTAGGGTGTGTGAACTATTATTTTTAGTTAAATGTGGTAATAAACCTGTTTCGCTGTTTTTTTTTGTCAAAATTTCTTTGTTAGTTTGTAAACTAAACCGATTAGTTGATCTGAATATACTTACATAATACAGATACCATAACAAAAAGAAACTCCATGAAAAAACACGTAATCACATCCTTGTTGTTGCTGTTGACCGTCATATTCGGCATGCAGGCACAAACACCCGTTCCGTTCGATCCCGCATTAAGGGTCGGCAAGTTAGACAACGGATTGACCTACTTTATCCGCAAAAACACGCTCCCTCAAGGGCAGGCATGTTTCTATCTCGTGCAGAAAGTAGGCTCGATGCAAGAAGACGATAACCAGAAAGGCTTGGCTCACTTTCTTGAGCATATGGCATTCGGCAGCACAAAACATTTCCCTAATAATGTGCTCGATGCCGTAGAGCGAAGCGGCGGAAAACTTGGGCCTAACCTCAACGCATACACCTCATACGACCAAACGGTATATTATTTGTCCAACATTCCCGTGAAGACCACAGGCATAATAGACACCTGCATGCTCATCCTTCACGACTGGTGCGGATTTATAAACATCAAGGATGATGCTATCGACCGCGAGCGTAAAGTGATAAAAGAAGAATGGCGTCAGCGGCAAGGAGCCGCAACACGCATCGGCAAGCAAGAGAAATTGAATATCTTTCCCGGATCGAAATATGCCGACCGCTCTCCGATCGGAGACATGGAGATAGTTGAAAACTTCCCCTACGACGAGTTGCGCAACTATTACCACAAATGGTATCGCCCCGACTTGCAAGGCTTGATCATCGTCGGCGATATTGATGTCGACCAGATAGAAGCCAAGATAAAGACAATGTTTGCCGACCTGCCCAAACAGAGCAACCCTGCCGAACGTGTCTACTATCCTGTTCCCGACAATGCCGACCCGATAGTTTCGGTAGTTACCGATCCCGAAGCAACATCAACAAGCCTGTCGGTAATTATAAAACACGACTGTGTGCCGGTAGACCAACGACGCACGCGCGAGTTCCTGCTCGGCAGATATATACGATATATGACCGCCGGCATGCTGACCGGGCGACTGTCCGACATTGCACAGAAATCCGATGCTCCTTTTGCTTCGGCACAATCTTATTACAGCAATTTCAGCATGGCGAATACAAAAGAAGCGGTAGCGATGACGGCTAATCCTAAGGAGGGAATGGTTGCTCAAACGTTAGAAACCTTGTTGACCGAAAAGGAGCGAATATTAAGATACGGATTCACCGATAGCGAAATAGAAAGAGCAAAGATCAACTATCTGAAAAACTATGAAAATCAGTATATCAACAGAGAGAAAAAAGGATCGGCTCATCATGTAAATGATATTCTGCACAATTTCCTCATCACAGGACCACTCACCGGAGTAGAATATGAATACAACATGATGAAAGAGGTGTTCCCGACATGGGGCAAGGCAGAGTTTGATGCAATGGCAAAGCAATTGTTCAACGATGAAAAAAACCTCGTGGTTTCTATTATGGGTGTCGAAAAAGACGGATTGGTGTATCCGACAAAAGAAGAGATACTTGCTCAGTTTGCCGCAGTGAAAAAGAATGCCATAGAGCCATATGAAGACATAGCATCTGAAGGCGAACTTATCGACAAGCTGCCGGCTGCGGGCAAGATAGTGAAAGAAAGCAGAAACGAAAAATACGATATCACCGAGTGGACACTGTCTAACGGAATGAAGGTTGTGTTTAAAGTTACCGATTTCCAAGCCGACAATATTTCTATGTCGGGATCGGGGCAAGGAGGCGTTTCGTT
>CALNCC010000075.1 GCA_937875275.1 uncultured Dysgonomonas sp.
GAGGTTTGTGTATACATTCACTGTTTCGCCATTGTTGGGCAATGAGTATCCGGTTGAGTCTCTCAGTTCCCATTCTATTATGCGGTCGTCTATCTGTTCATTTTGGTAGGTAAATCCCCATTTCAATTGATTGATGTAGTGAAAAAACTCGCCGGTATAGGATAGGCTGAAAATGTCGGCATCCAATCTGTTGCGGGCATGTTCGTGATAACTTCCTGTTCCTAACAGACTACCGCTTTCGCCCTCCACCTGTTCCGACAGGATGTATTGCCCGGTAACATCATAATTTTCTTTTTCGTAGGAAGAGAAATAAGATGCCGAAAGTCCCATTTTCAGGTTGTCATTTATTTGCCCTTTCGCTCTGCCCGACAGATGATAGTTCGTAAATTTATCGTTCTCCCATCCCGAAAAGTAAACCTTGTATCGTGTCATTTGCTCCAATGTGCCGAATTTTGTTTCTCGGGTTTTGGGAATGAAATTGTATCGGTTGTGCGAGTAGTTGCCTAAAAAATCTATTTGCCACTTTGGCGATATCTCGTAATTGATGTACGATTGTATATCTAAAAATGCAGGGTCGTATTCGGCGTTTGTATCTGTTGTTTTCAGTAACGATTCGTTTGTTTTGTAACGGATACCTGTTATCTGCGACAAGCCTTTGTGCGAACTGCCCACATAAGCGCTTCCACCTAAGAAACTTCCTTCCACAGCTCCTTCAAACTTCGACGGTTTGCGGTATTCAATATCAAGTACCGACGACATCTTATCTCCATATTCGGAAGAATATCCACCGGTGGAGAAGTTAACCGATTGAACCATATCGGGATTGATGAAGCTCAATCCTTCTTGCTGTGCCGACCGGGAGAGTAGGGGGCGGTATATTTCCGTTCCGTTCACATACACGATATTCTCGTCGAAATTGCCTCCTCTGACCGAATATTGCGAACTCAATTCGTTTGTTGTACTCACGCCTGCCAGTGTAGATATCAAAGATTCTATCACGCCGCCTGATGTACTTGGTAGTCGCTTGGCATGGATGGTGTTTAGTATATCAAACATGCTCGTTTTGACTCTTGTTGCAGCTATATTTACAGTTTCAAGCGCATTATCCGCTTTTGTCATCAGCGTATCAAGATGTATTGCCCCGGTATTTGATAGAGTGCGAGTTATAGTGATATTCTCATATCCGATATGTGAAAATGAGATCACTACATCGATATTCTGACGTGGAAAGTCTATCGAATATCGCCCCTCTTTGTCGGAATATGTGCTGAGTGAGTCATTCGTCGATTTTACTTTTACTACAACATTGCTTAGTGGTATGTTCTTTGTCTCTGTTATTGTTCCAGAGATATTTGTTTTTTGCGAGAAGACCGAACAAGCCACAAACAGAAGTATAAAGAGTAGGTAGTTTTTCAACATGTTGCATCCACTTGTAATGTAGGGCAAACTTACATAAAAAGTCTGATTTATAAGCGGCTTCAGAAAAAATAAAACCGGGGACTCGATGTGTAAGCTTACATTTATTCATAAACAAAAAAACTACAAGTCTCAGCAACTTGTAGTTTTCATTTCTGTATCTTCTTTCTAACTTAAATATTCATAGAATAGAAAGATTGTAAATGCTTTAGATCGATAATACGTTCAATGCATCTACCAACTCTTTTCGGATAGGGCGGTTTTTCTTTATTGCTTTCGAGAATGGAACATATACAATCTTATCATTTTCTATACCGATCATAACATTGCGTTGATCGTCCATTAATGCCTCAATAGCTGCTACTCCCATGCGACTTGCCAATATCCTGTCGGATGCTGTTGGCGATCCACCGCGTTGCACATGCCCTAAGATTGAAACACGAACATCGTATTGAGGGTATTCTTGTTTCACACGTTCGGCCATAGCCATTGCCCCACCTGTAATTTCACCTTCGGTAACCAATACTAAGCTACTACTTTTCGTTTTGCGGAATCCGTTAGATATAAGGTTTCTCAACTGGTCTTCTTCTTCCACCACTTCGGGGATAATAGCAGCTTCTGCTCCCGAAGCTATTGCTCCATTCAGGGCAAGATAACCACATTCGCGCCCCATGACTTCAATAAAAAACAATCGCTCGTGCGAAGTGGCTGTGTCTCTTATCTTGTCCACAGCTTCCATTATAGTATTCAATGCTGTATCATAGCCAATGGTAAAGTCGGTTCCATGCAGGTCATTATCGATTGTGCCGGGCAGTCCGACTATAGGGAAATTAAATTCCTGGGCAAAGATGCGAGCTCCGGTCAATGATCCGTCCCCACCTATAACAACAAGAGCATCAATGCCTTCTCGTTGTAGAGCTTCGTATGCTATTTTGCGACCTTCGGTAGTCGTAAATTCTTTACATCTGGCAGTTTTAAGTATTGTTCCTCCTTTTTGAATTATATTACTAACACTATTACTCTGAAAAGGAATAATTTCATCATAGATAAGCCCTCTATAGCCTCTCATGACTCCCTTCACTTCCATGCCATTATATATTGCTGCTCGGGTTACGGCACGTATCGCGGCATTCATACCCGGTGCATCTCCTCCTGATGTTAAAATTCCGACACTTTTAATTCCAGACATAATAGTAAAAATATTTAAATGTGAATATTATAACCATACCTTGAACAAAGGTAAAAAATAAATGCAGATTATTATGTTGTGCAACACAAATTTATCTCAATTGTGATATTATCTTTACAATAGTCATTTCCACCTCCTCCATTTGCCACATAGGGGTGGATGTGGCACCACATATCCCAACGGAATCCGTTTTGTTAATCACTGTATAATCTATATCGTTGGGGGTGGTAATGAAATAGGTTCTTGGGTTTGTTCTCCTGCATTCCTCAAACAAGACTTTCCCATTCGAGCTTTTTTTGCCTGCAACGAAAAAGATAATGTCGTGCTTTGTTGCAAAATCAATAATATTAGGAATGCGGTTGGATACTTGCCTGCAAATTGTATCATAATACTCGAAACGAGCATTCCCGATCATTCGGCTCTGAATGATATCTATAATTTCCTGAAAACCATCTAAAGGTTTTGTCGTTTGCGAGAAAAGACAAATATTCTTAGTGTAGTCAAGAATTTCCAATTCACCTTTAGCCTCTATGACAATGGCTTTGGAATAAGTTTGCCCAATCAATCCATTGACTTCGGCATGTCCTCGTTTTCCGTATATAACGATCTGGGTATCTTCTGATAAATCGTGCTCGTGTTCGTATTTATCCTTTATTTTCTTTTGCAGACGCAAAACTACCGGGCAAGAAGCATCAATGATTTCGATATTATTTTGTTTTGCTATTTCATACGTTGAAGGTGGTTCGCCGTGCGCCCTTAAGAGGACTTTCACATTTCTCAATTGAGAAAATTCTTCGTGGTTGATTGTTCGCAATCCCATCTTTTCCAAGCGTTCTACTTCTATATTGTTGTGGACGATGTCTCCGAGGCAATACAGCACCTCCCCTTTTTTCAATTCCTCTTCTGCTTTTTTGATTGCATTGACTACCCCAAAGCAGAACCCTGATTTATTGTCAATTTCTATTTGTCCCATAGTTTATACCACTATTTCGTTAAATTTATCGACAAGCCATTTCATCTGCTCGTCAACTGTTATAAATGAATTGTCAAGCAATATAGCATCGTCAGCTTGCTTGAGAGGACCATCCTTACGAGTCATATCCATATGATCGCGTTGCGTGAGGTTAGACAATACTTCCTCAAATTTGGTGTTGTTATCTCCTTTCGATATCAATTCGTCGAATCTGCGCTGAGCTCTGATTTCGGGTTTAGCTGTAACGAAAATCTTCATCTCAGCATCAGGGAACACGATAGTGCCTATATCGCGACCATCCATAACAATGCCTTTTTGGCGTCCCATCTCTTGCTGTAAGGCTACAAGACGCTCGCGGACAAACGGGATGGCACTGACAACGCTGACTTTTTCGGATACGGCCATCGTCCTTATTTCGGCTTCCACAATCTTGTTGTTAAGATATGTGTCTGCAATTCCCGACAGAGGGTTCAACTTGAATGATATATCAATGTTGTTTATCTCACGGTTCAATGTATTTATATCAAGAGTTCCCGTAGCGTCAAACATATTGTGCTGTATGCAGTATAATGCAACGGCCCGATACATGGCTCCACTGTCGACATAAGTATACCCTATATTCTTAGCAAGACTCTTTGCCATTGTACTTTTTCCACACGACGAGAATCCATCTATTGCAACTGTTATTTTTTTCATTCCCTTAATTCTTACTTATTACAAAACGTACACAGACAAAGATAAGTATTTTTAATGTGGGGTGGGAGGGAAAGATTCTTAATTATAAAAAAAATCCCTGAGGATATTTTCCTCAGGGATTTTTATATGAATCTAATCAAATTCTTTTATCTGATGCGATCTAATGATCGTACAAGCTTTTCGTCTGCTTTTATTTTTTTTGATGCCAATACGCTTAATATAAGTGAGATGAATGGCAATATTATACCATAGCAAATCCCATTGAATAGAGCTCCATTAGCTTGAGTGAAAGCATAAAAATATGCGAAAACTGTGATGTAGAAAAACAAAAGTAGAAATGTTACTAAATACGATATTTTCAATTGTAACTTTCGCTTGTTGAATAAGAATATATTTATGAGTGCTACCAAAGCCGACAATCCGGCAACAGAGATCACTCCGTATACATTCTTCACAATGCTTTCTCCTTCAAATATTCCACACGAATACATTGTCAGCTCTGTATCGTTAAAACTTAATAGCAACAACGGACTAAATGCTGTTATAGCCATCAATATAACGACCAACAATAAATATATTGATTGTATGCGTTGTATCATTTCTGATTACTTAGATTTCCTTGCTTGGATTTCTGTAATATAATTTACCTTCTTCATACTCTTGAACAGCTATAAGAGATGCTTTAGGCAATTTTTCGTAATAACGAGATATCTCTATCTGCTCTCTGTTTTCAAATACTTCCTCCAAACTGTCGTTGTAAGATGCAAATTCTTGGAGTTTTTTATCCAAATCTTGTTTCATCTCTTCTGAAATCTGATTAGCTCTCTTACCAATAATACGAACAGTCTCGTATATATTCTCAGTATCAGCAGACAATTTCATCAAATCTCTTGTTACTGTATTGCTTGGGGCATTTGATTTTCTATAATCCATAGCTTTATATAAAATTAATTTCGATTCTTTGTTATTGATTCTTATTATTGAACATTCTCTTTTACTACCTCGTCCTTCAATTGGTCTACCTCTTCTCCCAATTCTTTCAGGGCTGTTTCGTAATACTTGTAGGCTTCGTCTATATAGTTGCCTATCGGAAACATGTTTTTGTAGTTGTAGTATTCGTCGAGAAGCTCACGATATCTTACCGGCTTTTTCTCATCGAGACTGTGTTTTGCCAACTCGTACTTGTTACGAACTAAATATATTTGAAATTCTTCAACATATTTTGATAAAGAATAAGTTTTCAGTGCTTCTTTTGCGGTGATGATACTCGCTTCATAATTATTACCCATATAAAGACCTAAGTTATAGTATAAACGAACCGACAACAATTCTTTATATGCCAATTTATCTTGTAATTCAAATAATAATTTCTGAGCCTCCGGAGTCTTCTCACTCAATGGAAAATCTTGTGTAAACTCGCTGAACAAAGACATAGCTTCTCTTGTACTTGTTTGGTCGAGTCTCGGATCAGGAGAGTCTATATACATACCATATGCTGCATTGTAGCGAGCTAACTCAACATATTCCCCTCGCGGATATTTGGTGTAATACTCCTTATATGTGCTCGTGGCTGAGAAATAATCTTTGTCATAGAAATAAGCCTGAGCAGTCAGATACAGAATCTTTTGCTCCTGAATAGATCCTTTGTAATTGTTTCGAATATTTTCCAACAATTCAATTGTCCGTCCATATTTTTTCTCCTCAAAATACTTTTCAGCATACGCATATTTTACATCCGGATCTTTACTTTTAAGTATTTTATTATACTCACCACAAGAACCTAATAAAAATGCTAACAATAAGACGGCAATTATTCTGATTTTCATTCTAATTTCAAAATTAGTTCGCAAAGTTAAACAAAGCTTTTTATATTAAAAAAAATATTTTACAAATAAGACCTTTTATACGATTAAAACATCGATACAATCCGTTTAACTCCGGATATGAAGATATCTACCTCTTCGATTGTATTATAAAATGCGAAGGAAGCCCTCACTGTACCTTCTATTTCAAAGCGATCCATCAACGGTTGAGCGCAATGATGTCCTGTCCGCACGGCTATTCCCATTTTATCGAGCATCATTCCCATATCGTAATGATGAATGCCTTTGACTAAGAACGAGATTACACTGCACTTATTTTCTACTGTCCCATAAATATGTAAATTATCTATTTTCAGCAGTTCATCGGTGCAATACCTCAATAACTCATCTTCATATGATTTTATTGAGTCGAGCCCGATTTTTTTTATATATTTCAGAGCTTCACCCGAACCGATGATGTCAATATAGTTCGGTGTCCCTGCTTCAAATTTGAACGGAAGCTCGTTGAATGTTGTTTTCGCGAACGATACATGTCCTATCATCTCGCCCCCTCCTTGATAGGGGGGCATCTCGTTCAGGTATTTCTCTTTCCCGTACAGAATGCCGATTCCCGTAGGTCCATATACTTTATGCATGGAGAATACAAGAAAATCACAATCCAATTTTTGTACATCTATCGGCAAATGTTGTACCGATTGTGCGGCATCGATCAACACCGGGATATCGTGGCTGTGCGCTATCTCGATGATTTTCTCAATCGGATTGATCGTGCCTAATACATTGGATACGTGGGCAACTGAGATGAGTTTCGTCTTAGGAGTGATAAGCTTTTCCAACTCATCTATTAGCAATTCTCCTTTATCGTTGATAGGTGCAACTCTTAATTTCACACCTCGTATTTGCTCTTGCAATTGCCAAGGGACGATATTGGCGTGATGCTCCATCGCCGTAACGATAATTTCATCGCCCTCGTTGCAATATTGCTGGCAAAAGCTATGAGCAACAAGATTCATCGATTCTGTTGTCCCTTTTGTGAATATAACCTCACGAGAATGGGGTGCATTGATGAAGTCTTTTATTGTTTCTCGCGATTCCTCCATCAGATCGGTCGCTCTTTGGCTCAACGTATGTACCCCACGGTGTACGTTGGCATTTACCTGATAGTATGCATTCTCAATAGCTTCGACCACGCATCGGGGCTTTTGAGTAGTAGCTCCATTATCAAAGTAAACTAGAGGTTTGTTGTAAATGCTGGTGGATAGGATAGGGAAGTCCTTCCTTATTTCGTTTATATTTAATGACATATCGTTTCTTCTTATTTGCATACAGCACAATTTCCGCAACGCGCAGAGGAGTCGCCACGTAAACGTTTTTCCACCAATTCGGAAAGTCTGTGCCGGAGACTATCTATCCGAACGTGGGAGAGCACATCTGCCATGAAAGCCTGCATTAGCATCAAGCGGGCATCTTGTTTCGATATTCCTCGTGCACGCAGGTAAAACATTGCATCTTCGTCCAACTGTCCGGTGGTTAATCCATGAGAACATTTCACATCGTCGGCGTATATTTCGAGCTGTGGTTTCGAGTACATACGGGCATCGGGCGATATGCATAGGTTGTTGTTAGACTGATATGCCAGCGTTTTCTGTGCATCTTTCTCCACTACGATGCGTCCGCAAAATGCACCTTTGGCTTTGTCCTGTAATATATATTTGAATAGCTGTGTACTATGACAATTCGGTACGGAATGATCCATCGAAATGAAGTTGTCGACATATTGTTCCTTATCGGCAATCACCATTCCACAGATATAACTTTCGGCTCGTTCGCCATTCAGCTTTACCCGATAATTGTTGCGGGTAATTCCACACTGCAATGTTATATTGTTAACCAATACATTGGATGCTTCTTCTTGCTCTGCATACAGTGATGATACGCGGGATACCTTTGTCGAATCTTCTTCCAACTCGTAAAAGTCGACAACAGCATTTTTGCCTGCGTATATTTCTGTTACTTGTGTTACCAAAAAACGAGAGTTGTCAACCGTATGATCGCAAGCCAATAGTTTTACTTGAGAGTTTTCTCCTGCAATAACTAATATTCGTCTATTGACAAGATAATCCAGATCGCTTTTCAATATATTGATCAGCTGAATAGGAGTTTCCACAATGATATTGTCCGGCACATATACTACAAATCCATCTTGGGCAAACATGGTATTAAATGCAACAATATCTTGCGGATTTGATTCTACATTGGCGATCTTTCCATAATATTGGGCAAAGACATTCGGGTTTATTTCAGCAAATGTCTTGAGGCTGCCAACGAATACACCGTCGGGATAATCTCCGTCGGGAATATGTGCTTCGTTACACATATCATTGAGCATGTAGAACAAGTTTTTAGAGAGATTCTCTACCTCGCAGCGAAAAGCGAAGTACGGATTCCCCTTTAGTGGTAGCCGATTAATATTCAGTCCATAATCGCTCGCGAACAACTTATCTACGGCAATATACTTGTAGTCTTCAAGTTTGCTTGTGGGCAACCCGTTTTTTTTGAATACCTCAAAAGCCTTTTCTCGTAAAGCATTGATGCCTTCCGCCGATTTACTGTTTATCACATCTTTATATTGTGTAAAGATGTCTATATATTGTTGCTCTGCCATTACTGAAATTCTTTTATAATCCAGTCGTATCCTTTTTCTTCCAGTTCGAGAGCCAACTCCGGTCCGGAGCTTTTCACAATACGTCCTTTATACAATACATGTACAAAGTCGGGTTTGATATAATCGAGCAAGCGTTGATAGTGCGTGATTACAATTGTAGCATTGTCAGGTCTGCGCAATTTGTTGACACCCGATGCCACTATACGCAGTGCATCTATGTCCAATCCGGAATCGGTTTCGTCGAGAATAGCAAGTTTAGGGTCGAGCATAGCCATCTGAAATATTTCATTCCTTTTTTTCTCTCCCCCCGAAAAGCCTTCGTTGACAGATCGGCTTGCTAAGCTACTGTCAAGTTCTACTAATTCTCGCTTTTCTCTCATCAATTTTAAGAAATCGGAGGCGGACACGGCTTCCAACCCTTTGTGTTTTCTCACTTCATTCAGTGCGGTACGCATAAAGTTAGTCATGCTTACGCCCGGTATTTCGACAGGATACTGAAAACTCAAGAACATCCCTTCTCTGGCTCGTTCTTCGGGTTCCATATCCAACAAATTCTTTCCATAAAAATTCACTTCACCTTCGGTAACTTCAAAATTTGGATTTCCGACCAACACTGATGCTAATGTACTTTTACCCGCACCATTAGGTCCCATTATAGCATGAATTTCTCCTTCGTTTACTTGTAGGTTTAATCCATTAAGAATCTCTTTTCCATCTACATTTGCATGTAGGTTTTCTATATTTAATATATTAGCCATCTATGATAAAATAAAAATTAGTATTTCCTCTTTTGCTTATAAACAACTAAGAGCATAAAAGGTTATAAATATTATTTATTGCACAAATTTAATAATAAAAAAATAAGCCTACTCATGGCAGGCTTATCTTATCAAAAATTAATATTGTTAATTGCCATCTTTTTTAGCGGCTATTCCGGGTTCTATCATACGAACATTTATGCTCGGAGCAACCTGAATATTATTAGGGATGCGCAATACTCCATCTTTGCTTCCGCCTCCATTCGGGTTATTGCCCCAAGGGTTGCGCATCAAGAATAAATATTTTTTATCAGAGGAGCGCATTACGCTATAAACATGTCCTCTCACAATAGTGCTGCCGTCAACAGCTATGTTGCTTGTGTTGAAACCGCCAACTACAAATTTTCCTTGATCGAGCCATGCGTTTATGGCACGTGCCAAATTCTTCGGAGAAATGGTATACGGCGCAAAACCGTAGCTGTCTCCATTTCCGGTAAAGATAGGCAGGGCATGTTCTGCGCCAACCCTTCGTCCCAAATCATAGGTATCACTTATCTTATATATATGGTTGTATTTCATCAGTGCCTTTTCCAAAACTGAAGACCAATTTGCCTCTTTGTTTTTTCCGATAACACCTAACGTTTTCCCATTTTTGGACAAAAAATTAGAGTTAACCGATACCTTCAACGGTTTACCTTGTGGGTCGAATATTGATATGGTATACGTTTTGTCTCCATTATCTTTTATTATAGATTTTATAAATTCGGGCTGGCTATACGCCATAGCTGCGAGAGCAGCAATGACACTACAATTATCTATTGTTCGCTGATTCGCATCCGAGAATACAGGATTTCCTGAGGGGTAAAGTTTTACCCGGGAATATGTATGACTTCTTAGGTCTCCATCAGGTAAAGGTGCATCTTCTTTTGCGTTATTCAGCCAGATTCGATCTTCTTCTGTCGTAACATGTCTGTTCTCAAAGAATCTGCCCATTGGGGTCAAATTAGAATGGGTATCTCCTGAGGTGTCTTTGAGCAGATTGTCGATATCCGTCCATATCATTTGCATGCTCCATTCTGCAATTTGAGTCGAAGTATCGCCGGCATTGCTCTCTATGTTGAGCATGTAATACTTATACGGTATTTTGTTTTCGAATTGATATTCTTTTGTTTCGCCTCTTCGTGTGAAGGTTTGGTCGTCTTGTTTATCAAGGAGAGTCCATTCTTCCTCTCCTTCATTCGCACCGGACAAGCTCCACGATTTAGGGTCTTTTTCGGGAGCGTCATTTGCCGAAGAGAGTGAGTAATAATTGATCGGTTCATTTTCGTCTCCTACCCAGAGTATGTGGAATTGTGCATGCGGAGTAACGAATTTTGTCTTCACCTTATTGTCAACAATCTTATCTATCTGTGTTCCATTCGGCGAATCAGAATACTGCGAAGCAATAACTCCAGCGGAAGGCATGTTGAGATTGTCGTTTGCAATCTTTACTGAATGTGGTGAGGAACCTGGCGGGTCGTCATTCTCATAAGCGACCGAAAAGGCATAAATAAAATTAAGAACCACAAGAGATACTACGATTTGCGCTATCTTTCTTACGGCTCTACTTGTGTTTAAATTAAAATTAGGCATAGTTTTGTGTTTTGTGTTTCTTCTTAGATCACGTTGTTCCCCATAGTTTATTTTCCTTGTTCTTTTAAGTATTCTTTCGCTTTATCTAAAATAGGATCTTTACCATTTATAAAATCCTCTACGGTTTCATTCACTTCAATATCAGGTAATACACCTACTCCTATAAACTTTCGCCCATCGGGATAGGTATTTTCTTTGGTACATATTCGAGCATCGATTCCCGGAACTAAATTTATCATAAGGGGTTGTCCTGTGCTACCAAAAGATTTAGTTCCTATCTTTGTCATGTGTTTTTGGTTGTCGATAGCAATCAAGAAATCTTCTGCCGCTGAAGCCGTTTGGTGTGAGACTAATATGGCTGTGGGAATAATGACGCGTTCACTCCGTTCAACATTGTTTTTTTCTTTAGAATCTGATATTGTATAATATGCCTTATCGCGAGACGTAAGGTAAACCTTTCTGTGCCATTCATCTTTTGTCGAATCTTTTTCTTGAATCATATTTCCCCATGCTTTGTATGCCGAAATATGCATCCGGGTACGACTGCTCGATCCATAAATAGTGTCGCCCTCAGCCAAATATTCTAATATGTCTTTTCCTATATTTGAATTTCCTCCTCCATTCTTCCGAAGGTCTATGACCAAACTCTTGGCTTTTTTCAGTTCCGGTAATTTGTCGATAAATAGCGAGACTATTTCTTTATCAGCAAAGCGGTTCAGTGCCACATACGCCATTTTGTCTTTCTCGTCCAACCATTTAAATTCGAGGAGTGTATATTTAGCTGCTTGTGGATAAACTTCCCTTTCTTCCGATACACCATGTTTCAAAGTCAACTCAACTTCTTTGCCATTTGGTTTTCTTATTTTTATATGACAAGAATCTCCCGCCATGCCCGAAAGCATTGTTGCAACACTCCAATCGGAAAGCACATAGTCTGTTGAAGAACTGATATATGGAGCTACGTTCTTTTCAAGATGTTCTGAAGTTGGTATTCCATTAACTTCCACTATTTCGCTTCCAATAGGAATTTCGTCTTTTTTGCTTTCATTGATCATATAAATTATGGCTTTGTTTTCAATGTTTCGTACCCATATTCTATAATCGCCAAAGTTTGATGTGAATATTTGGCTGTTGGGCGAATATATGCCCGTATGCCCATCTTTCAATAAAGCGCAAAACTTTTGCAATTCTCTTAAATATTCATAGTTATTCTTCGTCTCTGTTATTGTGCCCAATAACTCTTTATAAGTATTGTCCCACAACTGGCGATCTATATTGTTTAAGAAAACAAAATTGTAATTGACTTCGCTCCAGAATTTAGATAATCCATATAATTTTTCTGCCTTCGACAATGTATTTGGCAATATTGCTTTCTGTGAAAAAGCAGAACATGCAAATAAAATCAGGCAAAGACAGACAAAACTTTTTTTAGCCATATTTTTTTATTTTATGTTTTAGCACCTCTATCATGTCTGCGGTCATCTTGTCCAAGTCATATTTCGGATTCCATCCCCATTCTTCACGGGCACATGTGTCGTCTAATGAGTTTGGCCATGAGTCGGCAATTGCCTGTTTCAACGGATCAACGTCGTACTCCATCACAAAGTCGGGGTAATGTTTCTTGATGGCTTGATATATCATTTCGGGATCGAAACTCATAGATGCGATATTGAACGAGTTGCGATGGATCAACTTTGACGGATCAGCCTCCATTATTTGCACAGCGGCATCTAAGGCGTCAGGCATATACATCATATCCATATATGTTCCGGCTTTGACGGGGCAAACGAAATTTTCGCCCTTCACGGCATTGTAGAATATTTCAACGGCATAATCCGTAGTTCCGCCACCCGGCATCGTTAGGTTGGATATAATACCCGGGAAACGAACCGATCTTGTATCTACACCCCAGCGACGGAAATAATAGTCGCTGATAAGCTCGCCTGTAACTTTGGTTATTCCGTATATAGTAGTCGGGCGTTGCACCGTATCTTGAGGTGTTTTATCCTTGGGTGTGGTAGGACCGAAAGCACCAATCGAACTTGGTGTAAAAACAGCACATTCATGCTCTTTGGCAACATCCAGACAGTTGATCAAGCTGTTCATACCTACATCCCAACCCAATTTCGGGTTCTTCTCGGCAGTAGCAGACAAAATAGCCGCAAGGTTATATATTGCATCTATTTTGTGAGTTTTCACTGCATCGGCTATCTGTTGGGCATCGGTTGCGTCAATCTCAACAGTTGGGCCTAATTCAAAAAAGTTTTCCGGAAAAGGAGGTTTGTAATATCCGCAAACAACATTATCAACTCCATATATCGAACGTAATTTAATACCAAGCTCCGAACCTATTTGTCCGGTGCTTCCTACAATGAGAATCTTTTTCATATAACGCCTAATTCTTTTCCTATTTTAGTAAATGCGGCAATACATTTGTCGAGATGTTCTTTTTCGTGTGCGGCTGATATCTGAACTCTGATACGAGCCT
>CALNCC010000076.1 GCA_937875275.1 uncultured Dysgonomonas sp.
TCCGGCAGGGCCGGTAACGGCATACGAAACGGCATCTTCTTTAGTCAAGATTCCGATATTCTTCATACGCCCCAAGGCTATAACGTTGCCCGAGAACAAGCGATGATATTCTTTGATGCGCTTGCGCATATATGGGATGAATGCTTTTACATCTTTCTGAAAATCGTCGTAGATGTCAAACATCACACCACCTATCACTATGTAGTTTTTGATAAGTCGCCCGCCCGATGTCTTTTCAAAGATTTCCAAGACATGCTCACGTTCGCGCATACCGTACACGAAAGCCGTTGTAGCACCTAAGTCCATACACATCGTACCCCATGCCAGAAGATGCGAGTCGATACGATTCAGCTCATCGGTGATGGTACGTATATATTGCGCTCTTTCCGAGATTTCTATTTCCGCCGCTTTTTCGACGCACATCGCCAAGGCATGACGGTTCATGTTGGCAGACAGATAGTCGAGACGGTCGGTAAAGTGAAGTATCTGAGGATAAGTGAGTTTTTCGCTCAGTTTTTCTATTCCTCTATGGATATATCCGCTATGGATATCTATTTTCTTTATATTTTCTCCGTCCAGCGATGTGCGAAAGTGCATCACACCGTGTGTCGACGGATGCTGAGGGCCTATATTGATTACGTAATCGTCGTCTTCAAATATTTTTACCTTCTCCTCTTTCAAGCCCTGCGGAGTTTCCATGATGCGTGGCGCAATATCTACAATCTCTTTGCTGGTAAGGTCTACCGGATTCAGCGCGGGACTGTTGTTATAGTCTTTGCGAAGCGGAAATCCTACCCAGTCGCTATTGAGGAAGAAGCGGCGCATGTCGGGGTTGTTGATAAAACGTATGCCGAGCAGTGCGTACACCTCGCGCTCGTTGAGATGGGCTGTTTCCCAAAGGTCGGTTACGGTATACAGCAACGGATTGGCACGATCTGCCACCCCGGTCTTAACGGCTATCTGCACCGACATATCTTGGGAAGAGGACAACAAATAGAGGACACCTAACTTTTCGCCCCAATCGGCTCCTGTCATCTGAGCGAGATAATCGAAAGGCAATTCGCTGTTGTAGCGAAGGGCTTCCATCAGGGTGCGCAGTTTTTCGGGTTCTACTGTTGCGGTCAATACCTGTTTCTCTTCGATAACGGCATCGGGAACAGTATCTATTATGACCTTTTTGATATTTTCCATGGAGAACATATCTTATTTTTTCTTTGGTTTGCGTGTATTATTTGTCTTGAAGAAGAAGCGTTCAACTTTTATCTTTCGTTGAAGCTGCATCAGTCCGTAGAACAGAGCTTCGGGACGTGGCGGACAGCCGGGAATAAATACATCTACCGGAATCACTTCGTCCACACCTTTTACTACATGATATGAATCTACAAACGGACCGCCCGATATGGCACAGCTACCCATCGCCACCACATATTTCGGTTCTGCCATCTGGTCGTATACACGTTTCAACAACGGAGCCATCTTGTGCACAATAGTGCCGGCTACGACTATCGTATCTGCCTGACGTGGACTGTTGCGCGTAACCTCCATCCCAAAACGGGCGATGTCGTATTTCGCAGCAGCGGAAGCCATAAATTCGATACCGCAACAGCTGGTTGCGAAAGCCAATGGCCATATCGAGTTGGAGCGTCCCCAGTTGATGAGATCGTCGAGCTTGCCGACCACAATGCCTACTCCATTAGCACGCATTTCCTCAACATAGTTTTCGAGATACTCGTTGTCTTTGAACTCTTCGTTCGGAATTCCTTTTATGTATATATTCTTTACTTCCATTTCAGCACTCCTTTCTTCCAGGCATAGGCTAAACCTAAACCGAGGATCACAAGAAAAAATAAAATACTAACTAATCCGGGTACACCCAATTCGCGCACCACTGTCGACCAAGGAAGCAAGAATATTGCTTCTACGTCGAACATCAAATACAAGATTGCGTACAGATAATACCCTACTCTGAATTGCATCCAAGAAGTACCGCGAGTGGGTATACCACACTCGTATGCTTCGCCTTTTTGTGCATTGAATGATTTTGGAGAGAGGAGTATTGCCATTCCGAGTCCCGCACCCACCAGCGTTAGCCCGGTAAAGAATACGACAAGGAAAAGAGTAGATGAATCCATATCTCAAATATGTTTTACGGTAATGATTTATTGATACTCAGGCAACTCTGTTTTCAGATTTCTTAAGATATAAGAACTTCGTCGAGCCGAGCCGCCTAAAAACCGAACAAATGTAAGTCTTTTTTTGAACTTTCAAAAGGGAAAAACCACTTATTTTGCAATTTCGACATTACAATTTCGATGTCTTCCACCTTCTGATAATGGGATAGAATTGTGTCGGTTTTTATCTGTTATCTGAGAAATGCGAGACGAAAAAAAGGTAACACAAAAAAAATGTGTTACCTCGTGTTACTTCCGTTACCCTTATTACCTTTCGCCCGAAAGGCAAAGTGCATTATGCTTGTTCTTTAACGATATAGATCGGACGGTTTTTGGTTTCAAGATATGTCTTAGACAAATATTGCCCCAATATACCCAAGCAAAAGAGCTGGATGCCTCCGATGAAGAAAATGAGACAGATAGTTGACGGATATCCCGCCACCGGATCGTCCCATATCAATGTCTTGGCTATGATGACGCATATAAGAAAGAAGGCTATAATACAAAATAGAATGCCAAACAACGAGGCGATAAGCAATGGTCGGGTAGAGAATGCGATAATCCCCTCAAGGGAGTAGAAAAACAGCCCGAAGAATGACCATTTAGTCTCCCCGGCTATGCGTTCGCGGTTCTCGTAAGCCAACCACTTGGTATTGAATCCCACCCAGCCGAATATGCCTTTCGGGAAGCGGTTGTACTCTCCCATTTCGAGGATAGCGTCTACCATCTGACGTTTCATCAGGCGAAAATCGCGAGCACCATCTACTATTTCGGTATCAGATATTTTGTTTATCAGCTTGTAAAACTCTTTGGCGAAGAACGACCGCACCCTCGGCTCTCCTTTACGGTCGACACGGCGTGTGGCTACACAGTCGTAATCTTCGTTTTTGAGGATAGCATACATCTCGTCTATCAGAGAAGGCGGGTCTTGCAAGTCGGCATCGAGCAGGGCGACGTACCCTCCTGTCGATTTTTGCAGGCCGGCATATATTGCCGCCTCTTTGCCAAAGTTGCGCGAAAACGAAACGTAGTGTATTCGCTCGTCGCCTTTCTTCAGTTCTTTGATTACATACATCGTCTTATCCGCCGATCCATCGTTGACGAATATAAACTCGAACTCCTGATCCGGCATCTTTTCTGACACAGCCTCAAGTTCTTTATACAAATACGGCAACGACTCTTCTTCGTTGTAGCAAGGTATAATAAGCGATATTTTATCCATATAATGTAAAGTTTTCAATAATCTCAAAGATAAAAAGTATTTTTTATTGAAAAGAATCCTTCTTAATTAATTTGTACCACACAAACCCATGCGGATTCGTTTTCTCTTCATATATAAATCTTGCTGTATCCGGAAAAATATATCGTGCCGCAGAATCCGCATCGATGATAGCATAAGACTCCGGGTATTTTTCGATTTTATTCAGAAATGTTGCCGGATCGAAAGCAAACTCAACTGTTCTGTCATCGGTATAGTATCGCATTTTTGCCACTTGTTTCCATCCATCGATAGCTCCGAGAATCAGAGGCACATCCTTGTCTTGAACATATGTTTTATCAATAGAACTATATTCAATGTAGACATCATCCCTTTTTATTGCCTTATAGGTTATCCACCCAACAGAAACAAGAACCAACATCAATTGTATCTTTCGGGAATAAAGAGAATAAGTACCCGGTATAAACAGCAAGAATATGGGGAACATCGGAAGCATATAACGAATATTCTTGTATGGAGCAAGGTATATTACTGCTACAATCCAAACAAAGGCACACAAGGAAACACCCAACGTCAGTAATGAATATTTTTCTCGCGGCATCTTTCGTATAAAAGCGAAAAGAAGTAGCGCTAAGAATATATATACATAAGACGGGTATCCTAAATAATCCTTTATTTCTCGCGACATTCCTCGCATAGAATCGGTCCAATTATCGGCAAATCCATCCCGACCAAACTTACTCAAGGCTTCTTCTCCCCTATAATCAAATATTCCGGACAGATACCCATTATAAATAAAAAAGACAAATATAAAAGAAAGCAGCATTGTAAAAATAAAGAAGACTGCATTATCTTTTCCTGATTTCAGCATTATCCGAAACAACAGGATAACACAAAGCAAAAATATGTATAGTATAGAGAAGTATCCGGACAAAATACCCAATGCCGAGATAAGGGCTATCGACAACATGTTTTGCCATGTCGCAAAGCGAATTGTATTATCGCCTATCGCAATATAACATCGGACAAACATATAAGTATATAATATCAATAGGGTCTCTTGCAGTTGATAGGGTCGCAGAAACATTGTATTCGCAATAGCCCCCGGATTGATGAATGCCATTGCAAGAAGACATACCGTAAGAAGCTTAGAGTCAAATAGCCGAAGGGACATTAGCAGTAAGAACAAAAAACCGACCGAGAACAAAATCAGATTCAAGATAAAGCCCCGCTCCATTATCTGCCCTAAATCGGATGTATCAGCCCTCCAAAAACTGATCTTCAGTAAAGAATAATACAAATTTGTATGTGGAGAATCTCGTGTAATTTTATGTAAACTATCTACATTCGAAACAATCTCGGCAAAGGAATTATCTCCCGACAAGAATAAGGATCGGATATCTTGTCCTTTGAAGGCTATTGTATCTTCTACATACTTTCCCCATCCAAAATCATTATAATGAGCTAATATGACTGAGAAATACTCATCAATAAAAAGATCTTCCTTATCAGAGAATCTATATACCCGAAAAAATACAGATGTTGCAAAAACCAACAAACAGCAGATAAAAAATATGTTTTTCTTAAGAAAAGGAGTAACAGCATCTTTCATTTACAGTCTTCTTTTGTTCTTATTCTAATTTATTGGCAAAGATAACGTATTTATCCATTAATCGGGACACAGGGTAATCGCCCAAACAACTTGCCTCAATCTTTGTATAGCGAGGCAACGCCCCACCCTCTTCGAGCCCGACACGAATAAATGTCGCATATATGATCTGATGCGACAGCACGTGCTTCGTTTTATGCACTATCTCCACTTTCTGCGGCAACAGCCCGTCCACTACGAGGCGGATGAAATCAACAGATAGAATCTGCCCTTCATCTATCGGCTCAGCCAACTCTATCAAAGGAAATTCATACATATTCTGCCAAATATCTTTCTTTTCTCTCTTCGATATGTAAGTGTAATCTCCTTGACGGATATGGAAATAATAAAAATAACGGTCGCGGGTTTTCACTTTGCCTTGCTTTATCGGAAATTTGGAGACCTCTCCCCGTGCATAAGACAGACACATCTCCGATGCCGGACATGAACCGCAATCGGGAGAAACAGGCACACACTGCAAAGCTCCAAATTCCATTATCGCCTGATTGTGCTGAGCCGGATTTTCGTCATTCAGCACCCAAGCGGCAATCGCCCGAAACACTTTCTGTCCGCCACTGCTATCTATCGCGTCCTCTATACCGTAGATGCGAGACAAAACCCTGTACACATTGCCATCAACTACGGCATGCGCCTCGTCGTAGGCGAACGATGATATCGCCGCCGCAGTGTATTCGCCTACTCCTTTCAGCGAAAGAATATCTTTGTATCGACGCGGGAACACACCATTGAATCTCTGTTCTATATCTTTTGCCGTCGCATGCAGATTGCGAGCACGGCTATAATATCCCAACCCTTGCCACAATTTCAGCACCTCCTCTTCGTCAGCCTGCGCCAAAGAATGGATGTCGGGGAAACGGAGAACAAACCGATCGTAATACGATCTGCCCTGATCGACTCGTGTCTGCTGCAATATGACTTCCGACAACCAGATATGATACGGATTTTTTGTTGCTCGCCACGGCAAATCGCGCCTGAAGGTCGCATACCACTCGATAAGTATATTGCTCAAACGAAGATCTTTGTCTCCCAAAGAATGAGTTTTCGACATCGGAGAAAAAGATTAATCCCAAGTGGGGTCGTAACCCGACGAGCGACCCCGTTTCTCAACCTTGAGGTCTTGAAGCATAGATGAGCTGGCTCTTATGGTTACATAATAAGACTTGTTCTGTCCTATTGGAGAGAAACTACCCGATATGCTCCAGCAATGCAGATTGCGGGTAAAATTGAATGTAGTATATGTTATCTTCCCGGCATCCCAGTCGTATCCCGACGAAAAATTCACTGTCCAGTTTTTAGTCGGTTGTATATTCCCCGAAAACCCAAGATTGTGAGTCAACCTTCGTTTATACTCGGCAAAACGCCCGCTATCCCATTCTATATCCGACGAATAAGCGTAATTGACCGAATAGTTGAACGACAAGCTCCATTGCAGGCTGTTCTTCAAGTAGCCATCGTCATCGTAGTTGCCTTTTTTGCCATGACTATGCCCTCCCAATCGGCTCTTATGCTCGCCACCTCCATCTTCGCCCTCGTGGTCGTGCTCGGCAGGCAAACCGGCGGCTTCGTTTAGCGGATCATCTATATTGACATCCTCGTCATCTCCTTTGCCAAAGAGTTTGTCTATCGTATTCTGATTGATGGAGTGCGATATGGAAAAGCCCGTACTTCTCAGTCGTCCAATACCTCTTCCGTTACCTACCCTCAGCATGTCTATTCGGTTTATCGCTGCCGGAGTTTTCACCATATCTCCATTGCCATTATCTGCCAATTGCCATCTTGATACCTCGTACATGTAGGGGTCGAATGTCCCATTGAGATTGATGGTAAATGTTTTAGACAATTTCAGTCGCAGATTGGTACTTATATCGCTCCACTTCATCGAGTCGGCCATCATATTGTAACTGAACCCGGCTCCGAAATTATCTATCAGGCTTATCTTTTTATATCCTAACGAGTCGCTCAACGAACGCCATTTCATTTCCAGATTGTTGTCGAACTGAAAGTTCAGCATCCCCGATTTGCCCGAAGAGGCTGTGCCATACATTCCGTTCTGATAGGGCGAATACACATGTTTTTGCAACTCTCCGTAGCCATCGTAGTAGTGATACGACTCGTAGAACCCAAAACGGGGATCGCTAAAGTCGGGTCTATAGCTAAGACTCAGTGATGGTGTGAAAACGTGCCGCACCGCCTGCACCTTTGCATTCGGGCTGCGAAACGCAAACATACCGTACATTTTGGTCTGCAAGCTCAGCGATGTATTGAAATCATAAACACGTTTTAGTGTATTGGAAGTGTCTGTAACAATATTGCTCGACCCGTTCCATTTCTTATGAACGCGGTTGGTATACCATCGTTCGGTATAGTTGAATGATGGAGTTACATTGATATTGTTCAACAAATTGAATGTCGCCGATACAGGAATGCTGTGCTTCGCGGCATGTTGCCAATCTGTTTGCCAGTTCGACTTGAACACCTCATCTTCTTTTGCTCTCAGCGAGTTTTTGAACTGCCCCGAGTAGCTGAGCCGTATCTTTTCGTACCACCTTTCGTCGCCTACCAGCTCTTTCCTCTTGAATGGATAGACGCTACTCATTGTCGCCGACAGATCGGGCAAGGTCATGCTCACCATCTGGGTAGACGACACCTGATCGACCGCCATTGCTGCCGACAGAGACCACGGCGAATTGGGGAAACGTTGGGTTATGTTTACAGTCGAACTCTTATTGTTGTTCGTATAGTTGGGCGAAAACTGGCTGTCTATATTGTTGCGGTCGTACTTACTTGTCGAGAAACGGACACTTGCCGATAAGGTGCGGTAAGCATTCGCCTTAGGGTCTTGCCTGTGCTGCCAGCTCACGCTAAAGTCTGTCGACTGGCTGTAATCGGGGTCTATTTTCTCTCCGTACTTGTTTGTCATATAGCTCAATGCTGCCGAACCCGAATAGTTATATAGTTTCTTATAGTTAGTGTTTCCATACAGTGCCCACGACCCTTTGGTGTATATATCGCTGGTAACGGCAAGGTCGATATAGTCGCTGAGTGCAAAATAATACCCTCCGCCACGTAGGTTAAACCCGCGCTCCATCTCATCTCCGAATGACGGCATAATGATTCCGGAAGAATAGCTGCTGGTAAACGGGAAATATCCGAAAGGGATGGTCAGAAAGGGAATAGGCAAGCCTTCAAGCATAAATGTAGCATAGCTGGTTGCAACACTTTTCCCCGGCTGAATTTTTCCTTTCGACAAGTGAAAACACCAGTGAGGAGTTCCCTCCGCATCACAAGTAGTATATCGGGCATCTTGGATGAACGCCGATCCGTCCGCATTTTTTTTCGATTCTTCGGCTACAACAAAGCCCTCGCCCTGCTCTGTTACGACATGGGTGATGTAGCCTTTTTCTGTTTTGAAGTTATACATCATTTCTTTGGCTTCGTATGACGTCGATTTGTCGGAGAATACAGGGTGTCCAAACTCTTCGCCTATCGAGTCGAGTCCGTATGTTGCACGCACAAGACTGCTGTCGTTGTTCATCGCCACATTCTCGGCATTGATGGCTATATCTGCATATTTCACATCGGCATTACCAAACAGGTATGCCCAGTTGTTGGCATCCATCACCAACGAGTCTTTAGACTTATAGGCAACCTCAGCATCGAGAACCGGCTTCTTCTGTTTTGCAGAATCGAGAACCGACAGGCTCTTCGACAAGCTGTCTTTGGGAAGTGAAAGTGAATCGACTTTTACGTCTGTCGAGTCTTTCGTTGGGAGTGGGATAGAATCAGAGACATTAGCTCCTGCAAATATATCGCTATTGGCAGATAGGACAAAGCTGCTCCAAAATGGCGAGGAGAACACTATCGTAATCAGAATATATGTCAGTATCCGGAATTTTCCCATTAATGGAATTTGATGCTAATGTATACAAGGGTGCAAAACTAATCAATTAATGGCGAATAAGCATAATTAGAAGATATTAAAATCGCACCGTTATTCGGGAAGATGACCTGCAAGCTCTTCTTTTAACTTATAATAATACTCTATCTTTCTTTTTATAGCATCTTCCCCCGATTCTATTGGTTTTACTCTTGTCGGCTTATCGAAGTCGCTATTTACGATCGTTATAGACAGGTTGTCTCCTAATTTCAAATCTCGCCAAACCCAATCAACATCTTCGCCCGTTTCACAGTTCAATCCACCTACATTAAAATACGTTTCTTCGCTTTTGTCTATTTTTCGCCTTAAAGAAGTCAGCATACATGACAATACATAATGTTGGTCATCAAGCCCCGCCACAGCCAACACCTCACCATTCAGTTCTACCTTAAACCCATAATTATTCTCCATTTTCATTCTTCGTTCGTGTTTCAGATTTAAATAATCAAGAGACTATTCCGATGCTACAACCTCATCAACAACTGTCGCTATTGTATCCGATTTGGCTTTCTTTTCGTTCAGATAGTAGTTCTTATATTCGGCTTTTTCTTTTTCGCCTTTCAGGCTGTCTTGCACAAGCATCATCCGTGAGAGTTTGACCGACCGGGTTATACTTTTCTTTGTGTCGGGTGTCAGTATATATGAATTTACACCGCCTCCGCTAAGTGTTACGGTCAGCTGTTTGTCCTGATTGTCAGAGACGAACGCCCCTACCCCATTTTCTTTCTTGCCGGTGAAACGAATCACTTCATATTGCTGTCCAAGATTGGTAAAGCGGAAGTTAAACCCGTCTTCGATCACGGGCAAAGTTTCGGCAGAAGCTCCGTCCTTAGCCGCTATTTTCAGTCGGTCGTGCATCTGACCACCAAGAAATACGCTTTCGATATACAGCTCTCCATTCTCACTGACGCCCGAGCGCAGAGCTGTTGTCGTAATCACTTTCCCGCCATACGCCTCTTTGGGGATAAAGCTGCCATGCCCTTCTTCCTGATATTGCTCGTCGCGCTCGTAGATAAAGAAAATCTTCATCGAATCTATTGACGGTTGAATAACGGCAATCATCGAATCGCACCGCCCGATCAGATATGTGTTTTCGCCCATCCTCACCGAGTCCTGCAACGCCATTCCCCCTTTTATTTGCTCGTAAGATTTGGGAAACAGTATCTTGATGCTGTCTATTTCTAATTTTGCCTGTTCAAAGTTTTTTTCAAAAAACAACGTGCGGGCAAGTTCGAGGCGATCTTGCGCCCCCTTGTTGGGATCGGAACATGCGCTCATTGATAGCAGAACAAAGACCGAAAGGTAGAGACTAAAAGCTTTCATATGTGTAATAAAAATTTTGGTGGAGAGATAGTATCTCATTGAAGACAAATTCTTTTTTATACTTTTGTAATTACAAAAATACAAAAAGAAGATTGTAAATGCATATAGACACAGAGGATTTAAAAGAAAAATTCTCGGGGAAAGTATTCGAGACCATTTCTTTGGTCGCCGACCGCATGCAACTCGAGTGCTATGCTATCGGGGGATATGTGAGAGACATATTTCTGCATCGCCCATCTAAGGATATCGACATCATCACGGTGGGCAAAGGCATAGACCTTGCGGGGGCTGTAGCCAAAGAACTTGGCAAAGGGGCTTACCTCACTGTTTTTAAGACCTTCGGCACGGCACAGATCAAATATAAAGATACTGAAATAGAATTTGTGGGAGCACGCAAAGAATCGTATCAGCGAGACTCGCGCAAACCGATTGTCGAAGACGGCACGTTGGAAGACGATCAGAACAGGCGCGACTTTACCATAAATGCTCTTGCCGTATGCCTCAACAAAGACCGCTTCGGCGAATTGCTCGACCCCTTCAACGGACTTGAGGATATGGAGCGTCTATTGCTGCGCACGCCGCTCGACCCCGACATCACATTCAGCGACGACCCGCTGCGCATGATGCGAGGCATCCGTTTTTCGGCACAATTGGGTTTCGACATCGTTCCCGAAGCTTTTGACGCTATCGCCCGCAACAAAGAACGATTGGAGATAGTGTCGGGCGAACGCATTATAGACGAACTGAATAAGATTATCTTATCTCCGAAACCCTCGATAGGATTCACACAGTTGGAACAAACGGGAATATTAGAGATCATCTTTCCCGAGCTGGTTGCCCTCAAAGGCGTAGAGACAAAAGACGGCGTAGGACACAAAGATAATTTCTATCACACGCTATCAGTCCTCGACAATATTTCGTTGAAGACGGACAACCTGTGGCTGAGATGGGCAGCCATTTTGCACGACATAGCCAAACCGGCAACCAAGCGTTGGGATCAGAAGTTAGGCTGGACGTTCCACAATCACAATTTCATAGGCGAGAAAATGATTCCGAAAATATTTAAACGGATGAAACTGCCTCTCAACGAGAAAATGAAATATGCGCAAAAGATGGTGTCGCTACACATGCGTCCGCAGGTATTGGTAGACGAAAACATTACAGATTCGGCTGTGAGACGCCTACTCTTCGAAGCCGGAGACGACATCGACGATCTGATGACGTTGTGCGAAGCTGACATAACATCGAAAAACCCGAGCAAGGTGCGCCGATACCTGAACAACTTCGACATCGTGCGCCGCAAACTGAAGGAGATAGAAGAAAAAGATCAGGTGCGCAATTTCCAGCCACCGATTGACGGGCTGGAGATTATGGACATATTCGGTCTCGGACCATGTGCCGAAATCGGCAGGTTGAAAAGTTCGATAAAAGATGCTATCTTAGACGGTGTAATTCCGAACGAATATGACGCAGCCTACAAGCACCTGATAGAAAAAGCAGCGAAAATAGGACTGAAACCGAAACGATGAAAGAGAAAAACTTTACATTGATTGTAAACCATTTCGAAAGAGAGCATTTCAGCAAAGATGTTGTTCTTGTTCCGCTATACATACAACGCGTATATGGCGGACGGTTCACTATCGTATATCCACAAAATGAAACAAACAAAGATCTGCCCGAATCGGTAAGAGGTATCAAACTGCATCCGATAACGTATTCGGGTGATGAAAACCTGAATGTATATTATCGGAAAGTAGCGTCCTATCTCATCCGAAATGCAAGGAAGATAGATATGCTGATGACTTTCCATATACTGATGAGATCGGGCAAGTTTGCATTATTATACAAACTACTCAACCCGAAAGGCAAATCATACGTAAAGTTAGACATACCCACATATATTATCGACCGTATGTCGAATTTCTTTGGAGACAACAGGCTGAAGGAGCGAATAAAACGAATCGCCTACAAAGCCTATTTCAAGCGGGTTGACTTGTTCTCGTGCGAAAGTTCGGATGCATATAATCGCATAATCAACAACCCCGATCTCGCCTCCTACTTCAACGACAAGCTAATCGTCTTGGAGAATGGATGCGATGATGAACAGATTACCGAATTAGGAATCTCTCCTAAAACTTTTGAAGAAAAAGAAAACATCATACTCACTGTCGGACGTCTCGGCTCGTTAGAGAAGAATACCGAATTACTCTTGCAAGCATTGAAAGATGTTCAGTTCGCCGACTGGAAAGCATATCTTATCGGTCCTCTGCAAGATGGTTTCGAGACGTATGTCGAAAATTTCTTTAAAGAGCATCCGCAGTTGAAAGACAAAATCATCTTCACAGGGGCTGTCTATGATAAAAAGACCCTCTGGGAATTTTACAATCGAGCCAAAGTATTCGTCTTATCTTCAAGAACCGAAAGCTCGGGCATCGTTCTCTACGAAGCCAAAATATTCAACAACTATATCATATCCACCCCGGTAGGAGCATCGAGCGATGTGATTGCCGACGGCTGCGGTATCATAACTGACATTGCCGACCCGAAACCGACAACCGACATATTGAATGACATAATCTCAGGCAAACGAGAAATAGACGTCTATGACAACATCGACACCTCGCACTTGCGATGGAGCCATCAGGTAAAGTTATTGAACCCCATTATAGATTGAACGAACAAGAATGTTACTTCGCAAAATAAAAAGCTGTTTGTCCTTCCTTTTACGCACCTCGAAGGTTTGCCTGCTGGTGAGCATCGGGGCTGTGCTCTTGTTGGTGGCGACAAGTGATGGTACACTCTCCATTTTGCCGATCATCAAATGGCTTCTTTTTTTCATTCCCGTTGCCGGCATTCCCACCGATTATCTTTTCAGAGAGTTTATGCGTAAAGATGAATATTATTTTTACTACAACTTAGGTGTAAGCAAACTAACACTCTGGATATTCAATATATTTGCCATTTCAGTTCCATGTTTCATCCTTTCTAAAGTTATAGATATATGGATTTAGGATTGGAGATAGATAGTGTTTTACATTCATTCGGCGGACGCACAATCCTTTCGGATGTTTATCTCAAGTGCAAGCCGCGAGATATAGTAGGCATTATCGGCAGAAACGGGATGGGCAAAAGCACTCTCTTCAAAATTATCTTCGGAACGCTTAAAGCTGATCGCAGCTTTATGCGTATTGATGGAGAAATAATCAGAAAACATACTTTCGCCTCCGGAGAGATTGCATTTCTGCCTCAGTTTCACATCACACCCAAAAGCATGAAGGTCGCTGATGCTATTGAACAATTCACGGGTAAAGAATCGACAGACTTTCTTCACAGCTTGAAGTTAACGAATATAAAAGATTCGAAAATATGGAGCTTATCAGAAGGAATCAGACGATATTTGGAAATTAATATCGTGCTGGAAAGCAGGTCTCGATACATCATTCTCGACGAACCGTTCAGCAGCCTGTCTCCTATTATGGTGCAACACATCAAGCAGAGAATCGAAGAAAAAGCCGAGTGCAAAGGAATAATCCTTACCGACCAAAGATGGAAAGAGGTTGCCGCAATATCGACCCATTTGAAATTGCTTGAAAACGGTACTTTGCGAGATTTTAGACAAAAAGATTTTGACAATTATATTATAACAAGACCAATATGACACAGATAGCAATAATAGTTGCCACAGACGAAAACAACGCGATAGGCAAGAACAACAACCTCCTTTGCCATTTGCCTAACGACCTCAAGTTTTTCAAATCCGTAACGGTGGGTTCTCCCGTCATCATGGGACGTAAGACCTTCGAGTCGCTGCCCAAAGGGGCATTGCCCAACAGACGCAATATAGTTATCACACGCAACACCGAATTAGAATATGCCGGTTGCGAAATGGCGACATCCATCGTCGATGCTTTGGCAAAGGTAAAAGACGAACCAAAAGCGTTCTTTATCGGAGGCGGAACAATCTATAACGAAGCAATAGCCTTTGCCGACGAGCTATATATTACCCGTATCCATCACTCCTTCGAGGGGGTGGATACGTTCTTCCCCGCAATAGACAAAAACATGTGGAATGAAGTGTGGCAAGAAGACCACGAAACCGACGAAAAACATGAATATAAATATAGTTTCATCAGATTCGAAAAAATAAAAGCCTAATATATTTGCTTTTTCTAAATAAAGATTCTATTTTTGCAACCCGAAATCACTGAGAATAATAACGATAATATAATATAGCGATGAAAAGAACTTTTCAACCATCAAACAGAAAAAGAAAGAACAAACATGGCTTTCGTTCAAGAATGGCAACAGCTAATGGCCGTAGAGTATTGGCTGCACGCCGCGCTAAAGGAAGAGCAAAACTAAGTGTGTCTGACGAAAACCACGGAAAATAAGATTAGAAATATCTTATAAAAGAATAGACGAGGTAAGAATTAAGCGATTAATTCTTACCTTTTGTTTTTTAGACAAAAGGATTACCCTAAAATTGGATAGTCCTTTTCTTGTTTCATTATATTTGGTTTTAAAATTTGAGAAGCAACGATAAAATAACCCTGCTACCCTTTCCTATGTTTGTTATCCGATTTATAATTGCAAGACAAACTATTACGCCCTATTTTAACATAAACTCGAAATAATTTTTGAGTCAGTATATAGCTCAAGAAGACGTTGAGCCCTTTATCGGTGATCTCCAGTGATTTATGAGCGAAGGCTTCAAAGAAGGCATCAATAGCACCAATTCCCGCAATGGAAGTTAGGAAACAATAATATTAGTGTTATTTTTGACAGATGATTATAAATACATGAACATGAAAAAATACATTATCACTCTTTTATATATATTAATCAGCCTAAGTGCAAATTCTCAGCAATCATTCGACTTCGACAACATACGATCGCATCCACGCCTCTTGCTTACATCAGGTGAAGAAAAGGCAATACACAAAGCCATCGAAAATAACGAATCGCTGGCTTTGGTGCATAAAAGAATTATGGATGTATGTGTACAAACTTTAAACGAAGATCCTGTAACACGTGTTATGGAAGGCAAAAGGCTGCTGGCAAAATCTCGAATCGCACTCAAAAGAATATACTATCTATCTTATGCTTATAGAATGACAGGTGAAAGTAAGTACGCAAAAAGAGCAGAGGAAGAGATGCTTGCCGTCTGTCGGTTTACAGACTGGAATCCTTCTCACTTTTTAGATGTGGGAGAAATGACCATGGGGTTAGCTATAGGCTACGATTGGTTGTATCACTACCTATCGGAAGATACGAAGATAAAAGTAAGAGAGGCTATTGAAGAAAAGGCTTTTTTAGCTGCCGAAAATAAGAAACATGCATGGTTCTATAATACATCCAACAATTGGAATTCGGTTTGCAACAGCGGACTTATTTATGGAGCATTGGCAATCTATGATGAGTCGCCGGAAATAGCTAAGGAGATTATAGCTAAGGGAATGTTAACCAACCCCAAATCAATGAATAGTTACGGTCCTGATGGGGGCTACCCTGAAGGCTTTGGCTATTGGGGATATGGAACCAGTTTTCAGGTGATGTTAATTGCTGGTTTGCAAAGCGCATTAGGCACAGATATGGGACTATCCTGTTTCCCGGGGTTTATGCAATCGGCAAAATTCATGCAATATATGACTGCTCCAAGTGGGCAATCATTTTGTTTCTCAGACACTTCTCTCAAAGTGGAATCGAATATGATGATGTTTTGGTTTGCTCAAAAGAGCCGAGATTTATCTCTACTTTGGTTAGAAAAAGAATACATAGCTAATAAAAAAACAATATTTGCAGAAGATAGATTACTTCCATGTTTAATGATATTTACTGCATATATGGATATCAATCAGATAAAAGCACCAGACAGAAAGACTTGGTTCAACAGAGGCGAAACGCCTGTTTTCATCTATCGTGGAGGATGGGAATCTACAAACGATACATATTTGGGTGTAAAAGGTGGATCGCCCAAAACACCTCATGCCCATATGGATGCCGGATCATTTATATATGAACGTGCTGGTGTGCGATGGGCAATGGATCTGGGCGCACAATCATATATAACTCTCGAGAGCAAAGGTGTTGACCTGTGGAATATGTCTCAAAATGGGCAACGGTGGGATGTTTTCAGATTGAATAACAAAAGCCATAATACTCTGACAATAAATAATGAAAGGCATTTGGTTGATAGTTATGCTCCTATAACTAAGTTTTATGAATCTGACGAAATGAAAGGAGCTGAGGTCGATTTATCCACTACATTTGCCAATAGTGTTAGTAAAGCCATACGAAACGTATATGTAGATAAAGATGACAATCTTACTGTAACAGATAACATAACAACTAAAAATATTGACACGAATGTAATGTGGGTTATGGTAACTCCCGCAGAGGCAAAAATAACTGGTAACAATTCTATTATTCTGACAAAAGATGGAAAAAGAATGCTACTAAAAGTAACATCGTCTGAGAGTATTAATATGAAGATTTGGTCTAATACCCCATCTAATGATTACGATGCTCCCAATCCAGGTACTATAAGAGTGGGGTTCGAAGCTAATATAAAGAACCCTAAAGAGACATTATTAAAAGTCGAGTTAGTGCTATTGGAAGACTGATATATATAATTTAACGTAAGTTCGATATAATTTTATTGATGGATCCTTAGGCAAGGAAAGAGCCTTATTCACTGATTAATAGTGCCGTGGTATTAAATTTTCATAATTTGCTTTTATGTTGTACTTTTGTTTTTATATATATTACCAAAACTTTTACCCGTAATGTATGCAATGGTTTGATGTTCTTGTAATGACCATCGTGATAGCAACTCTGCTCGTCGGGCTTGTAATCGGATTCATCAGGCAGGCAGGCTTGATAGCCGGAATCGTCTTCGGCGCAGTCTTTGCCGGGCAGTTAGCCGTGTACATCTATCCACAACTAACCGACCTGGCGAACAGCACATCGCCGGCAGTCATATCCGTACTGTCATACATCATTGCATTCCTTGCCATATTCATCGCCATTATGATTGTCGCAGGGCTACTGCACTCTCTCATCAAGGCGATAAAGTTAAATCCACTGAACCGCATTGCAGGAGCCGTCTTTTGCGTTGCCGTCTGGATATTCGCGCTCAGCGTATGCCTGAATCTGACAATCGAACTCGACCGGAACAAAACCGTCATAAAACCCGAAGTAAGAGAACACTCGATCGCTTATCCTTATGTACGTTCTTTTGCCTACGAGATAATCCCCTACCTGCGATTCGAACACATTTACGCTAAATAAGAATAAAACGTTCTGCGCTAAAAAATATACGCATACGTCCCTTGCATATAAGATACGCTTTTCATATGTTTGTATCATATTAACTAAAAAACTAAACATATGAGAAACTTATTGTCCATTCTATTTTGCCTCCCATTCTTATTCATCTCGTGCGGTAGCGACGACGACGATGTTATTACACTGAAAGAATCTTCGAAAGAATTGAAAAGCGGAAGCACCTATCAGATAGAAGCAACTTCGGGCTATGACATTACATACACTGTGGAAAACGCATATTACGCAACAGTTGATACCAAAGGATTGGTTACAGCCTTACGAATAGGGGAAACAAAAATTAAAATTAGCAGCAACGGCGAAGAGAAAACATTCAACGTGAAAGTTACACCTACCAGCAAGCTTTACGAAGAGCCGAATTTAGAATTTGGAATCAGCAGAGCCGATTTGATAAAAAAACTGGGCAAGCCGGAAGAAGAAACCGATGAGTCGATCATATATACCACCGCTTCTAATGCAGCTCCTATCACATTCTATTTCTTTGACCTCAACAAAAAACTGGAGCAAACAGGAATGTTGATTTCATCCGTTTACAGCAAAGATGCAGCAACATTTCTTAGCGAAAGATATGTATACGTCGGTGTTTCCGATGATGAAACAGCTCTTTTATTCATAAATAACATCGCCGCCGAGAAGGCAACAATGTTGGTTGCCTTTATGAACTCGAACAGTAAAGACTACTATCAGGTCGTTTACATGCCATATACACACGAAAAATCTATGCCAGAGACAGATAGTCGCTATAGTAAATACACAGAGGCAGTAGACAAATACCTGTCGGGGTTACAATAATACGACAATAACAATACCCTTTTTTCATACACAAGCAGTTCACCAAAACGGGGACTGCTCTTTTTTTCCTTTCGCGCTCTTAACGAAGATATTTCGGATCAGTCTATCAACAGATATTACTTTCTATTTTAAACAAAAATATTACATTTGTCCTTTCTTTAAAATCAAGGATATTCATAACCAAAAACTCATTTATCTTATGAAAAAGAAACTATTTCTTGCCTTAGTCTTACTGATAGGTGCTTTGCCTATGTTTGCCCAAAATCTGCAATTACATTTCGACCCAAGAC
>CALNCC010000077.1 GCA_937875275.1 uncultured Dysgonomonas sp.
GCGTGCATCGTTTACCATGAAGTTTGCGAATTACGAACTTGTGCCGTCCGATGTGCAAGAGAAACTACTGAAAGAATATGAAAGTACTCAGAATGACGAATAAGCCGCAGATACAAATATAAAATGTGAACAAGGTCGGATATTTGTCCGATCTTGTTTTTTATTAGTGCCCTAAATCAATGATTTTATGACATATGAAAACTAAATTTCCGTAAAACGCTTATTATGTTTGAGTTTTTTATTATCTTCGCCCCTAATATCGATGTTTTTACATAAAAATGATTTTATGAAAACCTTTTATTACACAACTTTACTACTTACATTAACGACATTGTTTTTCTCTTGCGGTAACAATCCCCGCTCGAATTACGAAAAAACATATCTTGCATCTCAGCAAGAGTATAATACAGTTATAAATACGGGACACCGTGTTGTCATTGATCGCGACAAGATCAGAGACGAGCTTTGCGACGGATGCCCTCCGGGAATCAGAGATTTTCGTTTGCCTGACGGATCATTACCGCCCGACGTGTCGTCGATGGTGGCCTATGTGAAGTCGCAACCGAAAGAAAAAATGGAAATAGAGAAAATAGGTATAGACCTCTTTCTCAGATATCCGGTAGACAAACACAATGTGTATCCGACATACGAGTCCAATGCGCAAGAACTGTCGAAGATTGATTCTACATTCAACTTTATTGAGCAAAACGAAGGAAAAGTAGTGCTGAGAGGAGTAACCCTTACCGGATATGCGTCGCCTGAGGCTACGGTGCCTTACAACAAAAGCTTGTCGCAACGCCGTGCTTCATACCTGTGGGACTATATCAAGAAAAACTATAAAATGACACTCAACGGCAGTGCCAACATACAGCCCGAGGGTGAAGACTGGGAAGGCTTGAAACAACTGATGACCTCAGCCGGATATGTGCCGAAGAAAGAAGAGATCCTCCAAATCATGGATAGCTATAACGATCTGGATGCACGAGAAGAAGCAATCAAAAAACTTGGTGGCGATGCTTACTCATTCATCTACAAGAGCTTCTATCCGAAACTGAGACGCACGATGGTTGTTTTCGATTTCGAAGCAACAAAGATTTCATACTCGTCTACATCGTCTAACGACGAATACGACTTCCGAAAAATGACAGTCGAAGAGTGGGAATCGAAAATGAGAGCTTTGACAATAGAGTTTCAAAAGACGATGAATGCCAAAACAATAGCTAAATCGAAAGATCCGGTAAACAGAATGAATTATGCGGCAGTGATGTTGGCAGAAGGGAAAGCCGACGAAGCATACCGATATCTTCCTGACCCGATGAAAGCAAAAAACGAAGTGTATGAAGCCAAATTGTACAACAACTGGGCACTTTACTATATCCTGAAAAAGGATAGAGAGACCTCGATCAAGTGTTTGGACAAAGCTATCGAACTGGGATATACCCCTGCCAAAAAGAACAAGGACGTAATCTCATCGTTAAAATAATCCGATTCACATACACGCACAGATATTATATAACACACAACAACACACAATACTTATGATGACTGTATATGGTAAAATGAAAATGATATGCTTGGTCGTATCGCTTGTAGCATTCGCTTCGTGTAACAATAGCGCGAAACACAGCTACAAGAATGTTTACAAAGGGTCGGAACGAAATTTCGCGGCAATGAACGGTCAACAGCCGATTATCGTAGATGCTCCCAAGGAAAATGACGATTGTTGTGGAGATGCTGCCATAGGATTGCGCAACCTGACCAAGCCGGAAGAAGAATCGAAGGGGCAAAAAGTTACGGCAAAGCCTACAACAGTTGCGTATGACCGTGGAGAAATGAGTAGCTGGGACAAGGACGGCGTTACATACATCAGCGGAAAGTTAAAACCGATGAATGCTTCCGATAAATTATATAAATATAATGTAGTTATTGTAACTTTGGCAGTGAAAAGCAATCTCGACGCATTGTTACCCAAACTGGAAAAAGATGCTTTGCCGACAACCATCGCCATCGATCAGAAAGGCAGATATTTAGTTGTCGTAGCCAGCTCGGATGATGAGGCATACGCATTGCAAAAGAGAAAAGAAGTAATAGACAGATATACGACCCAGTACACGGCAAAGCAACTGATGCAGAAATATGGAATGCCATTTGCCGATACACGGATCGCTGTAAATGAATAAAAAATAGAAAACATTGGACAGTCTGGTAGATATGAAAATTAAGTTTTTAGGAACAGGAACATCTACCGGAGTTCCGGAAATAGGTTGTAAGTGCGAAGTATGTACCTCGCACGACATACGAGACAGACGCTTGAGGGCGTCTGTCTTGGTTTCTATCGGCGGCAAGCGCATCCTCATCGACTGCGGACCCGACTTTCGCCAACAGATGCTTCCGGAAGAATTCGGTAAGATAGACGCTGTATTATTAACCCACGAGCATTATGACCATGTGGGAGGTATTGACGACCTCCGCCCGTTTTGCCGCTTTGGCGATATTGACATATTCGCGAATGTGCAAACGGCAACCGCCCTTAGACGACGCATCGAATATTGCTTCTCGCTCAATCACTATCCGGGAGTGCCGCAGCTCAATCTGCATGCCATAGAGTCGTCAGACAAACAGTTCGATATCGGAGGCATCAGCGTTTTGCCGATCAATGTTATGCACTACCGCTTGTCGATTTTCGGATACCGCATCGGTAAATTTGCATATCTGACCGATGTGAAATATATACCCGAAGAGGAATTGTCTAAGCTGGAAGGGCTGGACGTGCTTGTCATCAGTGCCTTGAGGGAGAAAGAGCATATCTCGCATCAGACCATAAGCGAGGCGTTGAGATATATAGAACGCATTGCCCCGCAAAAGGCATATCTCATACATATGAATCATCAGTTTGGGCTGCATGCCGTTACGCAGAGTCAATTGCCCGACAATGTCATCGTCGCCTACGACGGGCTCGAAATAGAGATATGATATGGACGGACAACACCTCCGTATATTAATTAAGTAACTGAACAATCAAGAAAAAGTATACACCACAAATACGAACAATTATGAGGAAATTACTAAGTGTAATATTGACAGCATTGGCAATGAGCTCTTGTACAGATCATTTCAGTCCCGAATATGTTACCGAAGAGTTGAATAATGATATCGCATTCAGAGAGCAGTTTCAATTAGACTTTGCGTCTGATATATATTGGGGCAGGCTCGATGATTCCATTCGGGTGCTGACAGCCAAATACGATAGCATTCATGTGTTGTCCGAGAAAATAAGAAAGAAATATAATTCGGCATCCTCATTGGGCTTTTCGGAGATGAATATGTGGGAACTGGGTACAAGCTATAATACGCTGCGCGATAAGTACAGCGAGTACAGCGAACAAATGAATAACCTTGTAGACGAGATAGGAGACTTGCGCGCAGCCCAAGATATGATGAACGATCTGGATTCGCCGGATGCCGGAGGGCGCGATTTTAAGCAGTACTATAAGAGTTTGACACTGCCCGTTGTAAGCAGTGTGCAAAAGGTGTCGGACAAAGATGTGTTGCCGGCATTGTATGAGGTTTATATCGACGACTATAACGCCATGTTGACAGTAGAAAAGAATAAGGAACACATATACACCGTCGTCGAATCGGCTTGGTAGTCTGACGCGAAAATAATATAACGCTACAAATATCAGATTGTTATATAAAGAACGAGGCAGCCTCACTGTGAGACTACCTCGTTTTGTTTTGTATAGAGTAACGATTGGGTGAAATGCGCTTATAGCTTCACTTTCTTCGATTTTCCTCCCGATTCGTTGTGGAACGCATCTACTGCCGTAACCACATATTTGTACTCGTTCTGTCCGCCTTCGTATGGCAGATTGTAGAAATGTTCGCGGGTAAATCCGACTATATTCTTCGGGTTGTTGATATCTTCTCTCTCCCCTTTGGCAAAGCGATAGATGACGAAATAGAGTGCGGTTTCGGGGTTGAATATATTTTTGTTGCTCGTCCATTCCAAGACGTGAGTCCTCTCGGAGTATTTCTCTTTCAGTCCGCCTACTTTTTTCGGAGCCTTGTTGTGCATGTGCACATATGCCGGTATCAGAGCCGGATATCTGTGATAGTTGGTCGTCAACTCGTCAGCAACACCTTTATAGTTGTCCTGCAATTCGTAAGCTGGCCAGAAGCAGTTGCCTTGTACACCCTGTGTCGATCGGGAAAGAACGATTTTGTCTGCCAATTGCGACCCCCTTGCTGACGCTGCATCCATCGTGCGCTTCACGTCCTGACCGATATATAGCGGAATGTCATTGTTGTTCCTCGCCCACCATTTCACCAATGTAGTATAGTCGGCTGCCGCATGTCCGATCTCCCAATACACTTGAGGCATATTATAATCTATCCATCCGTTTTTTGTCCACAGTTTTATGTCGGCATACAGATTGTCGTAGTTCTGCAAACCATTAGTCTCACTCCCCGATCCGTCGGGTGTGTTTGCCTTGTTTCGATAGATACCAAACGGACTGATGCCGAATCTCACCCACGGCTTAACTCCGGCGATGGTTACTTTCACGTCTTTTATCAATAGATTGACATTGTTGCGTCTCCAGTCGTCTTTTTGCGCAGGGCTAAATCCTGCCTGTCTGCCATAGTTGTTGAACGATCTTTCATCGGGAAATTCCTTTCCTGCAACGGGATATGGATAGAAGTAGTCGT
>CALNCC010000078.1 GCA_937875275.1 uncultured Dysgonomonas sp.
GGACATTCATCAGATAAGCTCCGCAATCTTTCACTTGTTGTATATACTGGTCGGGGTTGACTATCATCAGGTGCACATCTAACGGTTTCTTAGCCACCTTCTTTACGTGGTTCAGTATGGGGAATCCGAATGATATGTTGGGAACAAATACGCCATCCATCACATCGCAATGAATCCAGTCTGCTTCGCTTTCGTTCAGCATTTCTATGTCTCGTTGCAGATTGAGGAAGTCGGCGGATAGTATAGACGGGGCAATTTTATGGTTCATATTGATCGGTATTTATAGTGGATTTACAGAACAAATATAACGGAAAAAGTCAAGAGAGAAAAAATAAACAGAGCGTAAAAAGTTATATATCTTCCTACGCCCTGCTTACGACTTCTATAAACTACTTTAATTAATGTAAATTCCGTTATCCGTCAACGGTAATTTTTTTTCGATGTGGTATGTTCTTGCAAACAACCTGATAAAGTTTAGTGTCTTTGTCGAAGGTGCGACAACCTTCTCATTCTCTTCTTGTTTTTTTAGACTAACCTTATCCTCTGAAATGGTGGCTTTTTTCATAGGCATAGTGATTTTAATTTCCTTACGTATTTATATAACGCCCTATGAAATATTATATTGTAGCCTTCAAAGAAAATATTTATGTTAAAAAATCAGCTCATCCGATTCTTATAATCTTCGTAATCGAACTCGCGGTACAGATCAAATTCTCCGCTGGTTTTCCATAGCCCGATGGCAGGGTGTGAGATGCCGTTAAACATTGTCGTTTTCACAATAGTATAGTGTATCATATCTTCGAAAATGATTTTGTCGCCCACCAACAAAGGCTTGTCAAACGACCATTCGCCTACGAAATCGCCACTCAGGCAACTGTTTCCCCCCATGCGGTAGGTGGGTAGTCCGTCTACCGGTTCGTGATACGCACCTCGTATCTGTGGCTTATATGGCATTTCTAAGCAGTCGGGCATGTGGCAGGCAAACGATACATCGAGTATCGCTGTCTTTACCCCTCGATTTTCGACAATGTCTACTATCGTAGAAACAAGAACTCCCGTTTGCCATACAAACGCGCTTCCCGGTTCCATTATTATCTCAAGGTTCGGATATCTTTGCTTCACACCTTTCAATACACCGATCAAGTGATCGATGTCGTAGCCGTCGCGGGTCATGAGATGACCGCCACCCATATTCAGCCACTTGGCTTGATGTAGCAAATGTCCGAATTTAAGTTCTATTTGCTCCAAAATCTTTTCGAGATCGAACGAAGACGATTCGCAAAGGTTGTGAAAATGTATTCCTTCTATCCCTTCGGGTAGACGGTCGCCGATATGTTCGGCTGTGATACCCAAACGTGATCCGGGCGAACTGGGATTGTACAGATCGGTGTCTACGACCGAATATTCGGGATTGATGCGCAGCCCGAAAGAAACCTTGCCCTTCTGTTCCGCCACCTTGTCGGCAAAACGTTCGTATTGCGATAGCGAGTTGAATGTGATATGGCTACTGTATCGGAGAAACGTTGCGAAATTTTCTTCGGTGTATGCGGGAGAGAAGGTATGCGCTTTGCTACCCATTTCTTCATACGCCAACTGAGCCTCATAGACCGAACTTGCCGTAGAGTAGGGAACGTATTCCTTTATTATGGGAAACGATTTCCACATGGCAAAGGCTTTGAATGCAAGAATAATATTTACTCCGGCACGTTCCTTTACTGATTTTATCAGTTCCAGATTTTTTCTCAGCAGATCTTCTTCCATCACATAGCATGGCGAAGGTATTTTGTTTATATCGATCATATTTTGCGGTCTATCAAAATTAAATGGCAGTAACAAAGGTAAGAAAGGTTGCATTAAATTACACTATTTTTGACAAGTTCTTGTCGGTGGTTTGTAATACGATGTCTGATTGTTATTAATGTCTTGTGTGTTAGTTGTATAGTGTACCTGTTTTACGATATTTCAGAATTTCAGCTGCTTTTGTTGAAGATGTTTTGTGAAGAAAAGTGAAATGTACAGGAGCTTTTTCATATTAGTCTGAAAAAAAATATATATATTTATGATTGCATACTGAGAAACAAAGAATAGAGATAAACTAAATGTAATACCAAATCTGTAGATACGATGAAGAAAATTTCAACAAAACTCTTAATTCTCCTGATGGCATCTTTTGTGTTTGTGGCTTGTAGTAGCGACAATGATGATAATGGAGGAAATAACAACAATAATAATAACAATAATAATGGTTCGGGAACAGTTGTCAAAGATGATGTGGGCAAAACAATAGGAGCGGTTTCGGCTCTGAGTGCGAAGCCAACAGTATTGGAGAATGAGATAACCGTTTCTTGGAAAAATCCGGAAAGTAAGGACTTGTTGAAAGTGGAGGTTTCGTACGCAACGAAAAGTGTTACCACAAAGGCGTCAGCTAGTCCGCTATTGCTTGATGCAGAAAGTGAAAAAGACGCTTCATGCACGATTGTCGTGCCCAAATACAGTACTTATATTATAACCGTAGTTGCTATAAATAAGGCCGGAGTGCGCTCTGCGCCTCAAAGTGTAGAGGTTACCCCTTTCAAGAACAGTGAGGATGTTTCTCTCCCGGTCTTTATAGAACGTGCTGATGCAATGATGAGGGCTTGTTTTGAATTATTCCTTGGAGGCCCTCGCAATATATGGAGTACTGCTTATCCACGAAATACGGCTGAATTTTGGGACGGCGATGCTCTTGTGTGGGGACAAGGTGGAGGCTTCTCCGGTTATGCAACACTACGAGAAGCCTCGATAGGAACAGCATTGGAGTCATACTATAAAACGTATGACAGTAAGATGTATACAGATATAAACAAATTCATAACTGCTGATAACGGAATAAATGCATATGCTGTTTATCCGGAAAAAGGTAATGATAGATATTACGATGATAATGTTTGGATTGGTATTGATATGATAGATTTGTATACATTGACAGAATCCCCTCAGTATTTAGAGAAAGCAGTGATGGTCTGGAACTATCTTCAGAAAGGGACTGACAATGTTACCGGAGGAGGAATATATTGGCAGGAATATAAAGAACAAAGTAAATCTAAGCACACATGCTCTTCTGCTCCAGGTGCTGTATTGGCTGCCAAACTTTATATGGCAACGGGTGAGTCTAAATATTTGCAGAATGCGAAAGCCCTTTATGTGTGGTTGAAAAAAGTGATGCAAGATCCGACTGATTATCTGTTTTGGGATAATGCACGTATGGATGGAGGTGCAATTTCAATAGACAAGAATAAATTTTCTTACAATTCGGGGCAACCGATGCAAGCAGCAGTGTTGCTGTACAAGATAACCGGAGAAGAATCTTACCTGACAGATGCACAGAATATAGCGAAGTCGGCTCACAGTAAATGGTTCAGGTACTTCTATTCTGCTCCATTAGATATGAATATCAATATTATATCTGATGGTGGTAATGACGGGACTTGGTTTAATGCAGTGTTGCTTCGTGGTTTTGTCGAATTGTATAAAGCGGAAGTAGATAAATATGGTAGGGAGCTTGCCGACAGAACATATATCACCGACTTTGAAAGAACACTGTCTCATGCATGGTTGTCTGATTGTAGACAGGATAACGGATTGATGAATAATGATTTCACCGGGGTATCTCCTCAGAAAAATTCAAGTTGGGGAGTATTGTCGCAAGGTGCAACGGTAGAAATGCTTGCTCGCTTAGGTTCTTTGGAAAAAGAAGGTCTGTAATAGATGACGAGAATAAAGTGAAAATACATAATAAAGCTCCCGATGACCGGGAGCTTATTTTTTACCCTCTAAAGGAAAAATCGTATTTTCGTTTCTGTGCTTGTAGTCTGTTCGATATTGTTTGTCTATACCTTTAATGTATTCCATATGTATAACGATAGTTGTGTGTTCTCTATTCTTCGGAATGGAAATAAGAGGTTTGCCTAAAGATATATGATCTGCGATGAGTGCAAAAAAAACCTGCCGATTTCGAAGCCGACAGATTTTCTCTCGTATAAAATATATGAATGAATATTAATTAGGGCAACCCTTAACGACAAATGCGCTTGCCGGCATCTTAGTGGCATTGAAACTGAAATCGCCTTTTATTTCAGCGATAATCATATTGATTTGATAGCTACCACTGATGTCTTGTATGTAGTCGGTTTCTGTGCCGGCTGTAAAGTCCCAGCGAGAAACCAAGCCACTTGCATCCGATTCGTTAAACGTGCATATATTGTCGTTGATCTGTTTTTTGGTTCTGGCGGTTCTCCATACACGAGCCTCAGACACTGTGCCTCTCATTGCGCGCCAGTCTTGTTTGCTTGCGCATCCTATCTCAAAATAACTGTCATCATTGCTTGATGTAAGGTCTACGGACGAGTGTGTTTTGTCAGTTCTTGTAAAATTCAATACATCTTGCACTCCATTTATATATAGTTTGTATTTTTCGGCAGGGGTTGATTTTTCACAATCGACCACAAGGGCTAAGTGCATCCATTCATTCAACTTGAAGTTGCTGGTTGTCAGAGCCATTATGTTGTCGCCGAGTCCGGCTATTTCTATCGGATGAGTGTCCTTATAGTCATCATTCTTGCCTCTCAAAATAAGGTTTCCTTCAAGCCCCATAAATGTTTGAAGACCTCTGTATCCATCTATCTTGCAAACCATTTCGAATGTAACTTGTTTGCATTCTTTGATTGATTTGTCTACTGCCGCAATAGCTCTGAAATCGGTATGGCAAAAATATTCTGCACCCAATGTCATCGCATAAGCATTGCCGGCAACAGTAATATTTATAGGTTTGGACGAAACGCCGATCTCATCTTTGACGGTGAAAGACGTCGTTCCGTTTCTTTTGCCTGTGATAATGATTTTGCTTCCTTGCACAGAAGCCCCAGCAATTGTCGGATTCTCAAAGACAACGTTGTACTTTCCGTTACCCTTCACCACATTCAGCACTTTGCTTCCCTGTACGGCATTAAGGGTTATGGCTGTGGGGTCATCAACCTCAATCTTTTCGGTAGAAGGAATACCTGTTGCCGTTAGTGTCGCTGTTTTACCTAATGCATCTTTTACCTCAATTTTAGCAACACCCTCGGCCTTTGCCTTGATCGAAAATTTACCGGCAGTCTCAAGATTTGTTTTGTCAGTAATCTCAATATATTCTGCGGCATCTTCAAGTAGAGTTAGCGTATAGCCGGTGTTTCCTGCGGTAATGTGTATCGTCGCTTCATCTTTACCCTTTATACCCACTTCTAAATTGATGTCTGTTTGGTCGAGTTTCATTTCGAATTGGTTTGCCACATCTACGCTGATTGTTGCTCTTTTAAACATTTTGTCTACGACAACAATCACTGCATTTGCTTTGTCTGCCACATTTCCGGCTGTGATCGTTATCACATCGTTTGCAATAACTGCTTTCGCTACATTCTCGTCAGACGAAGTGGCTTTGTATCCGCCATTTCCACCGGTGATATTGACTGTAATATCTTTGCTTGGCAGCAAAGATGCTTTATCCCTCTCTAATGTTAAGGCTACGGCTGTGATATCACCATTTCCATCTCCTCCATTGTTGTTATTATTGTTGTTGTTGTTGTCGTTATTGTCTCCGTCATCACTACATCCAACGAATGCTATCGATAGCAATATCATAGTCATTATGAAGAGGAAACGGGATAATTTACTTAATTTAAATTTGTTTTTCATGTCCATTTTTAGCTGTTTATGGTTCGTACTTTGTTTTTCAGTCTACCAATATAGCTATTTTTACAAAAATAAACATGTTTTTTATGAAAAAATATGCACTGTTGTCTCATGCTCCATTATGTTGCTTTGTTTAATTCTTTTTATATCTAAAATATGGTTTTTTAGTCTTTAAAAATTTCTAATATTCGAATTTAAAGGTTTAACTTTGTGTATTCAAAAGAATATACAGAGGCGACAAAATATTACATAAATTATAAATATATAGATAGAATTGTTCGTTGAACAGTAGATCAATTATGGGAAGAGAAATTAAATTCAGTCTTGTTTACAGAGACATGTGGCAATCGTCAGGAAAATACCAGCCACGTGTAGATCAGTTAGAGAGAATTGCTCCGGTAATTGTTGATATGGGATGCTTTGCCCGTGTCGAAACCAATGGTGGTGCCTTTGAGCAAGTTAACCTTATGTATGGCGAAAATCCGAATGTTGCTGTACGCAAATGGACAGACCCCTTCAACAAGGTAGGGATACAAACTCACATGCTCGAGCGAGGATTGAACGCACTGCGTATGTTTCCTGTACCGAAAGATGTGCGTCAGTTGATGTTCAAAGTGAAGAAAGCACAAGGAACCGACATCTCTCGTTCGTTCGACGGACTGAATGATGCTCGCAACCTCGAACTTTCGGTTAAGTATGCGAAAGAAGCAGGCATGATTTCTCAGACTGCCTTGTGTATAACCAATTCACCTATCCATACCGTAGACTATTATCTCAACTATGCAGATAAATTGGTCGACTTCGGAGCAGATGAGTTCTGCTTGAAAGATATGGCGGGCATCGGTCGTCCTGCTTTCTTGGGACGTCTGACAAAAGCATTGAAAGATCGCCATCCGAATATTCCGATCGAATATCACGGACACACAGGACCCGGATTCTCTGTTGCATCGATGCTCGAAGTAGCTCGTGCCGGAGCTGATTATCTTGATGCTGCTATCGAACCACTTTCGTGGGGAATGGTGCACCCTGATATTATTACACTTCAGGCAATGTTGAAAGATGCAGGCTTCTCTGTACCTGATATCAATATGAAAGCTTACATGGAGGCTCGCGAGCTGACTCAAGAGTTTATCGACGACTTCTTAGGTTACTTTATCGACCCTTCAAACAAGATAATGAACTCATTGCTCGTTGGTTGCGGGTTGCCGGGAGGTATGATGGGATCGATGATGGCCGACCTGCGCACAATGCATCCGGCTATCAACATGGCATTGAGAAACAACGGTAAAGCCGAAGTTTCGTTGAGCGACCTTGTTGTTCAATTGTTCGAAGAAGTAGAATATATCTGGCCTAAACTTGGTTATCCGCCATTGGTAACACCGTTCA